>DASYXE010000052.1:0-2499 GCA_035935375.1 Gemmatimonadaceae bacterium
TGCGGCATGTGCGCGAAGTTCACGTAGTCGGGCACGTAGTGAATCCGCACCCACGGAATCGCCTGCTTCTTGTTCCAGTAGTCCTGGAGCTTCTGGATCTCGGCGCTCTTGCGCGCCGGTCTGCCGTTCTCGGCTGGACGACTGGGACCCACAACCAAATGGCATCCCATACAAGTGCTCATCGCCGGGAAGCCCGGGTCAGGCGATTTGTTTGCAGAGAAGTGACAGTAGAGACAGTTCATGCCGAGCGTTTGCACGTGCGTGGGGTGCGGAAACGCAATCGGTTGAACGGGCGAGCGACCCTGCGGAGACGAGCCGGCGCTGTATCCCCACGAGCCTCGATCGGTGATGACCGTGTCGGGTACGCTGGTCGCACCCGTGTAGGCGGATAACAGCACGGCGATCGTGCCCAGAGCGACGAGCCCCGGGATGACCGCCCACTTCCTCCTTGAAGTCATCGCGACCTGAAGGTGTAAAGGCGGATAGTCACCCAATTTGTGAAGATTTTCACAAATCAAGCGGAACGCGCGGGAATCTGCGCCGCGTCACCCAGTGGCGCAAGAGGTGCGCGCAATTCGTCCGGCAACAATTCGAGATTCGCGCGCGGCGTTTGCGCGAGTCGGAGCGGCCATCCACTTCCGTACACGAAACGCCGTGAGCCGATCGTGCGCAGCAGATGCGCGAGCTCATCTTCCGGCGGTCCCCAAATCCACGAGATGTCCCACCACACGCGCGCCCGCTCCTCCGGTGTGAGTCCCCAATGCACTTCTTCGATGAGCGCGCGACCTGCCGCGGTCACGAGCAATCGCACGCGCGGACCGGCGCGTGCTAACGCACGAACGGTCGCTGCCGGCAAATCACCGATCGAATCCATCGCGTGCCGTTGACGCAGATCCTCGAATCGCGTCGTCAGCACGAGCGGCACACCGGATTCGCCGCAGGCCACCGCGAGCTCCGCCATCGCCGCATGATTCGAGCCGAATCCCCACTGCTGCGGATACGCGCGAATCGCCACGGCACCGCGATCGAGCATCGCGGCGAGCGATGGTTCCCACTGCGGCCAATCGGGACGAATCGCCGGCACGGCTGCGAGTCGCCCCCCATGCGGCGACAGCGCGTCGAACAACGCATCGTTGCCGGCCGCCGGATCGCGATAGAACGCCGATGGCAGATGCCCGACCCAGGCGGACTCGACGTGCTCGCGATCGAGCACGCGCACGAGCGCGTCCGGATCGGGATGCGGGACGTGTCGAAACGGATACGATCCGATGAACGTGTGCGCGTCGATCATCGCGCGTGTCCAGCGAGCGCAACCGAGTCGTGCTCGAGCGCGGGCACACCGGGCAACGCGCCGGGTGGAAAAATGCGCGCGGCGTTGCGCCACCGAATGTCGGTCACGGACGACGCATCGAGGTGCGGGTCGACGTGCTCCAGCGCCCACAATTTCGCGAGACCGGTTTCCATCGTGATGTCGCTTCCCCAGAGGATGCGTCCGGCGCCCACCGCGCGCACCGCATCATCGAGCATGCCGCGATCGACGCCGCTGCCCGACAGATCGAGGTACACGTTCGGGATGTGCGCAACGGCGGCGAACGTGTGGCGGTAATCGCCGCCGCCGCCGATGTGCGCGAGGATGAACGACACGGACGGGTGCCGGCGCGCGAGACGGCCGAGGTCCGCGCCGTCCGAGATCTCCTGACCCGGCCACTCGCGCGTGCGGTGCTGCCAGATGTGATGGAGTATCGGGAAGTGGCGGCGCTCGGCGGCCGCGGCGATGGGATCGAGCAACGGATCGTCGGCGCGCCGGCTCGCGGCGAGCTTCACGCCCACGGCGCCGCGCTCGGCGCAGCGCGCGATTTCCTCGAGCGCATGAGCGGCATCATTCGGGTTGACGGTGACGTAGGTGCGTATGCGCTGCGGATCGCGGTCCTGGATGGCCAGCATCTCGTCGTTGCCTAACGTGACGTCGCGTGGCGACGGGAAGTACACCGGCGACGAGTGGCCCCATGTGCCGAGGATCGACGCGATGTGGACGGTGATGCCGATGCGCTCGCCGGCGCGCATCCGGGCGCGGTTCGGCATCTCCCAGTCACGCCGGCCCGCGCGCGCGTGCAGAAAATGCGCGTGTACGTCGACGAGCGGCTCGAGGCCGGCGAGCGGCGCCGCGTGGGGCGCCCGCTCAGCCACGCGCGTCCTCCTCGTCCAAACCCGACAGGGCGTGGCGCGCGGCGGCTTCGATTTGTGCGACCGCGGGCGGGTCGTGCGCGACCGACGCGAAGTTGTACGCGCCGCGCTTGAACAGCACACCGTGGTCGAGCGCGCGCGCGACGAAGCGCGACAGGCGGCGATCGTCGCCCGCGTCGAGCAGCCACATGGGCGGAATCCCCCGCATGCGGACATTCCCCACTCGCGACGCGTCGATCGCGCGCCCGACCGCGCGTTGTATCGTCTCGCCCCGTTCCGAGAGCGCGGCACAGACGTCGGTGCGCGCATGTTCAT
>DASYXE010000053.1:0-2107 GCA_035935375.1 Gemmatimonadaceae bacterium
CGGTGTCGGCGATCTTGGCGTAACCAGTGAGCGGCACCGAGTCCGGCGTGACGATGACCAACTGGGTGAACGTGTACGTGACCGTATCCGCGCCCAGCTTGGCGGAAGCGTCCTTGATCGATGCGAGGAGCGTGTTCGCGCCGGCGTTGAGCGTCACCGTGCCGGCCGATTGCGCCTCATCGCCGCAGGGCGCTACCGGCGTAACGTGAACGTAGGTGAACTGCGACGTCACGTTGGTGCCGTTCAGCATAATGATGCGAGTCGACGCCGCGAGCGCGGAATCGTCGCACCAGTCGATGCTCACTGACTGGGTGGCGGAACCGAACGTGCTCGTGCCCGGTGTGATCGTGACGACCGGCGGCGTGTTCCCCGGGCCGCAGCTGATGCAAATGCCCTGTGGGTTGGCCGGCGACGGCGTTGCGCTATCCGGTCGCGTCGTGGTATCGGGCTTCGCCGTCGTGTCTGTCTGGCTCCAGGTGAGCGACGGCAGGAAGGCCGCACTCACCATGAAGCACATCGCCAACACGCGCGAACGATTCCACGCACGGACAACACGAGCTGCGACACGCATGAATCGCCTCCATCGGGAAGGAACATCCGCGTTCCCTCGCCGGAACGCGCCGCTCGCGCGCTCTTCATGCTTCGTGCCGCATCTCGTCTATGCCTGACTCGCTGCCCATGCGCGACTTCCGCTCGCGACGGCGCGCGTCGATTTCACACTTTTCACGTGCGCGTGCGAAATCCATGTGAAAAGTGTGAAAAGTGAGAAAAGTTCCAGGGCAATCGCGAAACGCCGATACTCGCCTAACGCGCACTGATTGCCTTCTCGAGGCCGACTCGTTAGGTTGGCGGTCCGTTTTCCCAAGCGCGCGCTCCGACTGCGGGTCCGTTGCCGCGTGCGCGCGCGAATGTAGGAGCGATGTCGCTCATGTCAGTGCCGCGCACCGACGATGCTGTCGCGCTCGCCAACGGAGTGTCCCGCGACTACTTGCTGTATCATCGCGTCTGCCCACGCATCATCACGCCCGACGGCACGTTAGTCGTCGCGACTGCGCCGGACGCGCTGCTCCCCGGCGCCCTCGATGATCTGTCGATCGCGTACCGCTGCCGTGTCACTGCCGAAGAGACGCCCCGCCACGAGGTCGAGCGGCTGATCGCTCGCCTTACGAGCGGTATCGAAACAGCCGTCACGCTCTCGCACGCCGCCGATGACGATGCGCTCGTTGCGGACGTCCGCGACGTAGCGAACTCTGCACCAGTGGCGGCGTACGTCAATTTTCTCGTGGGCGAAGCCGTCCGCGCGCGGGCGAGCGACATCCATCTCGAAGTGATGCGCGCGCGTCTGCTCGTGCGATTTCGTATCGATGGAGCGTTAGTCGCGGCGCCGGATGCTCCAGTCGGGCTCGAGGCCGCCATTGTTTCGCGCCTCAAGCTGATGGCCGAATTGGACATCGCCGAGCGACGACGGCCGCAAGATGGCCGCATCCGGGTCCGGCTCGCCGACCGTGAGCTGGATGTTCGCGTATCGACGGTTCCCACGTTGCACGGCGAGAGCGTCGTCCTGCGCCTTCTCGATCGCGGTGGCCGGCCAGAGGCGCTCGCGTCGTTGGGCATGTCCCACGACATCTTCGACCGCATGTCGGCGCTCGCGCGAAGACCGCATGGCATGGTGTTGGTCACCGGCCCGACAGGCTCGGGCAAGACCACGACGCTCTATGCGGCCCTGCAGCTCCGCGACACGAATGCCGAAAAGATCATCACGATAGAAGATCCCGTCGAATACCAGCTGGGCGGCATCACGCAGGTGCCGGTACACACGCAGGCCGGGGTCACGTTCGCAACCGTATTGCGATCGATCCTGCGTCAGGACCCTGACGTGCTCATGGTCGGAGAGATGCGCGACGGTGAAACTGCTGCGCTCGCCATCCAGGCCGCGATGACCGGCCACCTCGTGTTCTCGACACTGCACACGAACGATGCGTTAGGCGCAGTCCCGCGACTGGTCGACCTCGGCGTACCACCGTACCTCGTCGCCGCGACGTTGGACGCGGTGATGGCGCAGCGACTCGTCCGCCGTGTTTGCGGATCTTGCGCGCGACCCGTCGAC
>DASYXE010000054.1:0-15394 GCA_035935375.1 Gemmatimonadaceae bacterium
GGCGCGGTTCTCTGTCCGCGCGGACCATTGATGCTGTTCCACTCCCTCAGGCGGCGTAGCCCGCCGCTTCCCTCATTCCCCCAGCGCAGCGCTTCCCCCAGCGAGCGTCAGCGAGCGCTTCCCTGGCTGTCAGGCGAGCGCTTCCTTCGTAGTTAGGCGAGCGCCTTCGACGCTACCCGCGCCGTCTCGGCCAGCACTGCCGCGCCGACGAACAAGCTTTCCTCCGCCGGATAGAACCGCGCCGAGTGCGCGGGGATCGGCTCGCCGCCCTCCTCGCGCGCGCCGATGCGCAAAAAGCAGCCCGGGATGCGCTCCATGTAGTACGCGAAATCTTCGCCGCCCATGTTGAGCGTGCCGAGCGGCGTCAACGCCTGCTGGCCTAACGCTAACACCGTCGCCGTGCGCGCCCAGGCCGCGGTTTCGGGCGGGTTCACGATCGGTGGCGGACCGAGATCGATCGACACGCGCGCGCTCACCCCGTAGGCGGCCGCCGTGTGCGCCGAGATGCGCTTGAGCTCCTCGTGCAGCGCCTGCCGCGTGTCCGTGTCCACCGCGCGGAGCGTTCCCGTGAGCACCGCCGAATCGGGAATCACGTTCGGCGCGGAGCCGGCGTGGAGCGAGCCCACCGTCACCACCGCCGCGCGCGCAGGATCGATGCGGCGCGAGATGATGGTCTGCAACGCGCCCACGAGACCCGCCGCGGCGACGATCGGATCCGCGCCCTCCTGCGGACGCGCGCCGTGGCCGCCGCGCCCGGTGAGCTCGATCTCGAACGTGTCCGCCGCCGCCGCCAACGGACCCGCCTCCGCGACCACCTGCCCAACGGCGAACCGGCGATCCACGTGGCCGCCGAAAATCGCGCGCACGTCGTCCAGCGCTCCCGACTCGAGCACCGCCACCGCGCCGCGCCCCGTTTCCTCCGCGGGCTGCAGCACCACGAGCACGTCGCCCTGCGCCGGCGCCGCCGCGAGCAGCTGCGCCGCGCCCACCGCCCACGACGCGTGTACGTCGTGCCCGCACGCGTGCATCACGTTGGGCGTGCGCGACGCGTACGGCAGCCCCGTCGCCTCCTGGATCGGCAGCGCATCGATGTCGCCGCGCACGGCCACGAGCGGCGCACCGGGATCGCGGCCGCGGATCCGCGCCACGAGGCCCGTCTCGGCCACGCGGTCCAGGCGCCTGGGCTCGAGCGACGCCAGCGCCGCGTACAATTGTGCGCTCGTGCGGCGCTCGGCGAACGACAGCTCCGGATGCTCGTGCAGATCGCGACGCAGCGCCACCAGTGCGTCGCGCGTCCCGCCGGGAAAGAGATGTGCTATCGCCTCAGGAAGCATCCCCGCCACCTCCCCCGTGGTCAGCGCCCGATCACGTCCTTGCGCACGGTCAGATTGTCGATGCGGTCCATGTCGACGGTCACGCCCATGCCCGGCGCGTCCAACGGCACGCGCACCATGCCCCGATCATCCATCGTCCACTCCGGCGTCACGATGTCGCGCTCCCAGTACCGCGCGCTCGGCGACAGGTCGCCCGGCAGCGTGAAGTTGGGCAGCGACGCCAGCGCCACGTTGTGTGCGCGGCCGATGCCGCTCTCGAGCATCCCCCCGCACCAGACGGGAACGTGGTGCGCCCAGCAGTAGTCGTGGATGGCCAGCGACGAGCCGAACCCGCCCACGCGCCCCGGCTTGATGTTGATGATCCGCCCGCTGCCTAACGTCACCATGTCCTCGGCCCGATCGAGGTCGGTGATCGATTCGTCCAGGCACAGCGGCGTGCGCAGCGACTGCTGGAGCGCCGCGTGCCGCACGAGGTCCTCTCGGCCTAACGGCTGCTCGATCATCACCAGGTCGAGCGTGTCCAGCTGGCGCAGCACGGCGCTGTCGTCCAGCGTGTAGGCCGAGTTCGCGTCCACGGCGAGGTCCACCGATACGCCCAACTCGTCGCGCACCGCCGAGACGAAGTCGATGTCCGTGCCCGGCGCGATCTTCATCTTGATCTTCCGGTAGCCGTCGGCGCGCGCCTTGACTGCGAGCGCCACCAGCGCCTCCGGCTTGCTCTGGATGCCGAGCGAAATACCCGTCGGAATCTCGTCGCGCGTCCCGCCCAACTTGCGCGCCAGCGGCACACCGTCGAGTCGCGCCGCGAGCTCCCACGTCGCCATCTCGACCGACGCCTTCGCCATCAGATGGCCGCGAAAGTCGCGCGCCAGCAGGTCGTACACCGCGTTAGGCGACGGCAGCTCCTGCTCCCTGAGCCGCGGCGCGATCCAGTTGCGGATCGCCCACCACGCCGTGTCGATCGTTTCGGCGCTGTAGTTGGGCTGCTCGCCCGCCACGCACTCGCCCCAGCCCGAAATGCCATCGGGATGTTGCAGCTCCACGAGCGCGATACGCCGCTCGGTCACCACGCCGGAGGAAATGCGGAACGGCTGCTTCAGCGGGAGACGAATCTCCCGCAACACGATGCGATCGAAGCGCAGCGTCACGGTTCGGTTGGGCCGGAGGGTGGAGTGGGCGTACAGATGTAGTAACTACAGTCCGCGGCATCCTCGTGAATGAACCCGGTCACGCGATATCCTGCGTCGACCGCCCACAGAATTGCGCACCGGGTGCTCACGCGCCAGCGGGTGGCCGTCGAAATCGACGCGGCTTGCACCTGGTCGATGGCCACCGGCACGGCAATGCGCACGACGATGTCCCGCGCGTGTCCCGTCAAATCGGGAACGATGGGCAGCCCGTCGGAGCCGACAGAATTCAGGACCGGCGCTTCGCGCTCCGATCGAGAAGCGTGTGTCGCACCCGGTGGCGTGCGGTCCAGGTCCCACGCGACGATGAACCGGTCGGTGCCGAGCCCGCGATGCAGCACGCTGCTCGTGTCGCCGCCGTACATGTTCGGCACGTACTCGGTCACGTGCGCGCCCAGCCGGTTGATGTTCAGGTGCGCGTTACGCGAGACCAGCGGGTCGAACGTCCAGTACATACGCGCAATGCCGCGCTCGAGGAGTGTGTCGCGCTGGTACTCCTTGAGACGCCGGCCGATGCCGTGATCGCGCATGTCCTCGCGAACGGCGAGCATGTCGGACCAGTGCACGAGGCGGTCGTCCTCCAGGCCGGTCATACCGAACACGAACCCGAGCAGGTCATCGCCGTCGAACGCGCCGGCGGCGATGCCGCCGATGCGTTGCGTCACTTTGAGCAGCGCGGCGGGCACGCGCTCGCTGAACTCGGCGCCCCACACGTCGTTCTGGAGCTCGACGCATCGCGCGAACTCCTCGTGCGTGCGGAGGGGACGCACCTCGATGGATCGGGTGGGGGGCGCGGCGCGTGGTCGGTCGGAATCGAGCAGCGGCTTGGACATGGCGGTTTCGCCTACGAAGTGTGACTGCCGGGGGCGGCACGGCAGGCGTCCGTCCCGCAGCCGGCCCAATATGCATCTATGCAATCCGAAAAAGTATACCTCAAGGTATACAATGCGGTACTGCTCGACCCGCCCCAGCCTTGCCGATTCCAGGTCGCCTTGTACCTTGTGCCCCTATGCCCGAGGCCATGAAAACCGCCAGGCCGCACCAACCCGCCACGAAACGCGCCACGCGCGGCGACCGCATCGCCCGCGCCTACGAACAACTCCGCGATCTGATCATCGCCGGCCGCCTCGCACCCGGCTCGCGCATCATCGAAAGCGACATCGCCGAACGGTTGGGCGTGAGCCGCACGCCGGTGCGCAGCGCGTTGCACCGCCTCCAGCAGGAAGGGTACATCGCGGGCGTTGGGCGAAAAAAGGAACAACGGCTCGTCATCGCGCCGCTCACCGAAGAAGACGCGCGCGAGCTGTTCGAGATCATCGGCTCGATCGAGGGACTCGCGGCGCGCGGCGCCGCCGAAGCGGCGGACCACACGCGCGAGGCGTTGGTCACCCAGCTCCGGCACATCAACGTCAAGCTGTCCGACGCGTCGCGCCCGGGGCATCCCGAACCGCTCCGCATCTTCGAGATGGACATGACGTTCCACCGGCGCTACGTCGAGGTCGGAGCGGGCCCGCGCCTGCGCGCGCTGCACGACGCGATCAAGCCGCAGGCCGAACGGTACGTTCGCCTCTACACGAGCGCGTTGATCGACGAGATCGGACGGTCGGTGGCCGAGCACGACGCGATCATCGAGCGCATCGCGTCGGCCAACGCCGACGGTGCCCAACGGTCGGTCGAACGCAACTGGCGCAACGCGGCGGTCCGCCTGCGCCGCGTCATTGCGACGCTGGGCGAGCGCGGGAGCTGGTAACCGGTTCGTACACGAGCGCCGACAGCGGCGCCGCCAGCTCCTCCAACCCGGTGCGCTCCGCCTTCACGCCATAGATCAGCTCGACGATCGCGGCCGCGAACATCAACACCGCGGCCAACACGTATCCCAGGAACAACTGGATGCGCGAGCCGCTGCCGATCAGGTGCCCGAACAACGTCGGCGCCACGATCCCGCCCGCCGCCGTGCCTAACGAATAGAAGAACGCGATGGCGAGCGCCCGAATCTCGAGCGGAAAGATCTCGCTCACCGTGAGGTACGCCGAGCTCGCCGCGCACGAGGCGAAGAAGAAAATGACCGACCACAGCGCCGTCTGCGACGTGGCCGTGAGATAGCCTTGCGCGAACAACCAGCCGGTGAGGACGAGCAGCGCCGCCGATATCGCGTAGGTCCCCGCGATCATCTGCTTCCGCCCGATCGTGTCGAACAGATGGCCTAACAGAAGCGGCCCGAGGAAATTGCCGATCGCGAACGGAAACAGATAGATCCCCGTCCGCGGCGCCGGCACGTCGTAGAACCGGGTGAGAATCAGGACGTACGTGAAGAACACCGCGTTGTAGAGAAAGGCCTGCGACGTGATCAGCGCCAGACAGAGCACCGAGCGCTGCCAGTACTGTTTGAACATCACGCGCGCCACCAGGCCGAAGCCGAAGCTGCGCCGGGGATGAATGACCAACGGCTCGGTGGTGCACGCGTCCAGGGTCCGGCCCAGGCTGCGCTCGACCCGTTGCTCGATCGCGTCCATGATGCGGTGCGATTCGGCACCCGAGCCGTGCGTCATGAGCCACCGCGGACTCTCGGGAATGCTCTTGCGCAGGAACAGAATCAGCAGGCCTAACGCTGCACCGATGCCGAAGCCGACGCGCCAGCCGAGGGCGGGCGGCAGAATCGCCGGGTCCAGGATGACCAGCGTCGAAGCCGAGCCGATCGCGGCGCCGATCCAGTAGCTCCCGTTCACAATGAGATCGGCCCGTCCGCGATACGCAGCCGGGATCAACTCGTCGATCGCCGAGTTGATGGCCGCGTACTCGCCGCCGATCCCCGCGCCCGTGATGAGCCGAAAGGCGATGAAGCTGCTCAGATTCCACGAGAACGCCGTGAGCAGCGTGCCCAACAAATACACGGCCAGGGTAACGAAGAAGAGCTTCCGGCGCCCATATCGGTCCGTGAGATGTCCGAACACCAGCGAGCCCAGCACCGCGCCGATGACGTAGGTCGACGCGATCTCGCCGATCTGCGTCGCGCTGAAATTCATCACCGACGGATCTTGCAGCACCCCGCTCACCGCACCGGCCAGCGTCACCTCGAGCCCGTCCAGGATCCACGTGACGCCGAGCGCAATGAGAATGAGCCAATGGAACCGAGACCACGGCAACCGGTCCAAGCGCGCCGGAATGTGCGTGTGAAAGGGTTCGGCGGTCAGTTGGTCAGCCACGGGTAACTCGCATCACGACAGCCCCCATCTCCGCTGGCGATTCTGTTGTATCGGAGTGTATTCTGGTTAATGTCGGGCCCGCTTGGAAGCTGCAGGTCTTGTTCCCGAAGGTGGTGAGATGGAGCTCCTCGACATCCTGTTCGGAACGAATGCCTCACGGAGCGCGACGCTCGCCGCGATGAGACCCGTGGTACTGCTGGGCCGCGGGCATAGCGGTACGCGCGTGTTGGCGTGGATGTGCGTCCACCTCGGTGTCAAGTTGGGCACGAGCAACCCGCACGTCGAGGGCGACCCCGACGACGTGACCTTCACCAACAAGATCAAGGCGCTCGCCGCACACAATCTCGATGTCACGTCGCCGGCTCAGGTGCGCGAACCCGCGCTGCGCAGGTTCAAGGCCGCCGTCTCCAAATACTATGCGGGACTCGGCAGTCCGGGCGGAATGTGGGGCTGGAAGTTTCCCGAGACGTACCTGATCGCGCCCTACGTTGCGCGCACCTTTCCGCGCGCGAAGTATCTGCACCTCGTGCGCGACGGGCGCGATGTCGCCTTCAAGAACCACCTCACTGACAATCCGCGCCATCGCGTCGGCAAAGCGGTGCTGAGCGCGTGCAATGCGCTCGGACTCCCCGACCATCTGCGCGCTGCGGCGTCGTGGGCGTATCAAGTGGACCGCTTCGACGCGTTTCGCGAGCAGCTCCCCGCGTTGAGCGTGCTCGACATCCGGTTCGAGGATCTGTGCAGCGCGCCCGAGGAGAGCGCCGAGCGTCTGAGCGCGTTCTTGGGGGCGCCGATGACCGATGCGTGCCGCGAGTACGCCGCGACCGGGATCGACACGCGCAAGGTCGCGCAGTACCGCGCGCAGGATCGGCGGCTCGTGGATGACGTGGAACGCCGCATCGCGGCCACGCTCCGGCGCTATCGCTACCTCCCGTAACCCCGCGGGCTGGTTCCTAACCAGTTAGGCGATCATCTACGCCGTATCCGTATCATCTGTTGTTTTCGTCTTGATCCGTTTCAACATGAGCGTAGATGCCGGCCGGCGTTCCGTCAGACAGAGAATCGCCCCGGCGGACCCGCCGCCGGCCGCCGCTCGATCACGCCGCCCTCGCCCGCGAAGCCGAAGCGATGGTAGAGCCCGCGGCTGCGATCCGTCGGCCACAGGAACAATGCATCAAGGCCCTGCGTTTCCGGCGCGCACACGAGCGCCGTGAGCAGCGCGCTGCCCACCCCTTCCCCGCGCACGCGCTCGTCCACGAAGAAGTTGGTGATGTAGCCGTGCCACTCGCCTTCGCCTAACGGATTGGGGATCTTCTCGACGATCTGCATCCAGATCGCGCCCACGACCGACGCATCGCGCTCGGCCACCCAGCATCGCCACGGACCGCCGGGCCGCAACCGGTCCGCCATCCACTCCAGGCACCGCGCGAGAAACGTAGCGGACTCCTCGGCGGCGGGCGCCATCCCCGCACGTAACGCGTAGCGCAAACGCGCGAGCGCCGGCGCATCACCATGTGCCGCGCGTCGTACAGTCGAGGACAAGGCCATGTCAGCGAAATGTCCGAAGCGGTGTGCACGCCACTCGAGCGAGTCGGCGGGCCGTACAATGTAGTCCGTTCACCCCCGCGAGTGCCACGTTGACATCGCGTGTCCGTTAGTTGGCGCGAAACAGCCCGGGCGGCCCCGACTATGCAACATTTTCGCCACATCTTTTCGCGCAGGCCGTTTGTGAACGCGATCGCCCCATTCCTCACGACGCCGCGCCGGCTGTCGCGCGCCTCGCACCCGAGACGCGTCGCCCGCCCACCGCCGTTTCCCGCTCGATCCGACCCGACCTAACTGTCATCACTCATCCACCGCGCTCGCAGCGTGCCCAACGCGCCGCGTCGCGTCCGTGAGGTGTGCTCGACCAACACGCTTCGATAATGGAGGTTATTCCTATGATCCCGAACTCGCGTTGGGATTTGTCGAGTGCGCGGAATCATCTCGTCATGGCAGCGCTGGCGCTCGCCCTTGCAGCCCCAGCCGTCATGCCGATCGCCGCCGACGCCCAGGCGGCAGGAAACGGCACCGTTGCCGGCAAGGTCGTAGATGAACACGGTACCCCCGTTAGCAGCGCGCAGATCATCATCGATCGCACGACGATCGGCACTCTGACCGGCGGCGACGGCACGTACGTCCTCCACGGTGTCCCGGCCGGCGCGCACGTCGTCCGCGTTCGCCTCATCGGTTATCGGCCCGACTCGGCCAGCGTCACCATCACCGACGGACAGCGCAGCGAACAGAATTTCACGCTGCGCGCCGATCCCCTGCAGTTGCAGAGCGTCGTCGTGACGGGCACGTCGGTTCCCACGCAGAACCTGAAGGCCAGCGTGGCCGTCACATCGATGAGTCCCGAAGAAATCCAACAGGCCGCGCCGCGCAGCACCAGCGAAATGCTGCGCTACGTTCCCGGCTTCACGCGCGTCGAGAGCTCGGGCGGTGAAGTGAACGAGAACATCAGCATGCGCGGCATTCTGGGCGTGGAGCTCGTGATGTTCATGGAAGACGGGATGCCCGTGTTCCCCACGATGCACACGTTCTTCATGAACGCCGACAATCTCTTCCGCCCCGACGAGAACATCGAGCGCATGGAGGTGGTGCGCGGTGGCGCGTCCGCGCTCTTCGGATCGAACACGCCGGGCGCCATCATCAACTTCATCAACAAGACGGGCGGCGACCAACTGCAGGGCACCATGGTCGCGACCGGCGGCACCGAAGGATTGGCGCGCTACGACGTCGACATCAACGGCCCGCTGAGCGACCAATGGCGCTTCAATGTCGGCGGGTTCTATCGGTACGACCATGGCGTGCGCGACCCAGGGTTCCCCGGCATCCACGGCGGGCAGCTCAAAGCCAACGTGACGCGCCTGCTCGACAACGGCTACATCCGGTTCTCGGCCAAGGTCATCGACGACAACAACCAGTTCATCCTCGACCTGCCGTTCGAGAACAACGGCAACCCGCGCTTCGTGCCGGGCTTCGGCGCGTACGGATCGATGAACACCAACGAGGGCCTGGACCTCTCGGTGCCGACGCCCATCGGCAAGCAGGAGTTCCCGTTAGGCAACGGCATCGCGACCAATGCCTCGTGGTTCACCGCCGACGCCGCGTTCGATCTCGCCAATGACTGGCACCTGCGCAACAGCGCGCAGATCATGCGCGACAATGAGGAATGGAACGCCATCGTGCCGTCCAACGCGATGACGGTGCAGAACTTCCTGACCATGCCGAAAGGCCAGGGCGGACTCGGACTGCCGGCGGGGTCCACGATCCAACTCACGTACACCAATCATTTCGACGCCTTCGGCAACCCGCTGCCGTTCAATACGCCGAACGATCTCGTCGCGCCGGGCCAGGACATCCACGTGGCCAAGCCGATCGCCGCATTCCAGGATCAGCTGCAGCTGCGGAAGGAAATCGGCAAGAATACGCTCTCGTTCGGCGCGTACTTTGCCAACTACAGCCAGGACAACCACTGGTTCTTCAGCCAGATCCTAACGGACGTGCGCGACAACCCGCGCTTCCTGGATGCCGTGGTGACGACGCCCGGCGGCGCACCGACGGCGATCACCAAGAACGGCTTCATGAACTTCATGTCGGGCTACACCAACGGCACCGGCCAGACGAGCATCATCTCGGGCGTCATCGGCGCCAACTTGCAGCTCACCGACAAGCTCCGCGCCGATGTGGGCGGTCGCGTCGAGTACGATGACTACGTCCAGGCCTCCGAGAACACATCGACGTTCGATCTCGACAGCAACGCGGCCACGCCGTTCAACAACGAGACGTTCGGCAATGGCACGTTCCGGCATTTTCAGAAGGGCATTACCGATTGGTCCGGATCACTGGGATTGAACTACGCGCTCCAGGACAATCTGTCCCTCTATGCGTCGGCTTCGCGCGGCTACAAGATGCCGGCGTTGGACGAGTTCCTCCAGGCGCAGGCGCAGCAGCAAGTAAACCTGTTCGAGTCGCGCGAGGTCGAAGCGTACGAGGCAGGGGTGAAGGGCCTGGGCACCTCGTTCGGCTACACCCTGGACGGGTTCTACACGATCCTCAAGAACGTCGTCAACCAGGGCCTGGTCATCGACTCGGTGACCGGCGCGTCGACGTGGGTCATCCAGCCGCAGCCGCAGAACAAGGCCTTCGGCCTCGAGGGCGAGCTCACCGCGAGTCCACTGCCCGGCTTGCAGTTGTTAGGCAGTGGGACGCTGCTCAAAGCGGAGCTCGGCTCCGGTGCCGGCGCGCAGGTTGGGGCGCGGCTCAACGGCGTCCCGGCGTCGTTAGGCAATGTGTCCGGCACGTACATGATCGGCAGGCTCCGCGCGCTGGCGGACTGGCACTGGGTCGGCTCGCGATTCGTCGACATCACGACGGGCATCGCCTTGCCGGCGTACAACTACTTCAACTTCGGGCTCTCGTACCTGTTCCCGGAGAACGGGATGACGCTCGACGTGCGGCTCTTGAACGCATTCCAGAGCGAGGGCCTCGAGGAGGGCAATCCGCGCCTCTTGACCTCGGGCACGAATCCGCTCTTCCTGGCGCGGCCGATCTTGCCGCGGCGTCTCACGGTTGCGTTGCGGTACAATTTCGGCGCGAACGGCGCGACCCCGGCCGCGTCGTCCGACTCGACGGCGGCGGCACCGTCGCCATCGTCGTCGAAGTCGAAGCAACAGTAGGGCATGGCAGCATGGTTGGTTAGGCGGCGGGCCGGCAACGGCCCGCCGCCGGGCCGTACCGCGCGGGCGGTGGCGGCCGGCGCCGCGCTTGGCACCGTGGCGCTGGCCGCCGCCGCCCCCGCGGCGGCACAGGCCGCCACCGACTCGGCGTTCGTGCTCGCCACGACGAACCCCGCCCGCACGCCGTCGCCGTTCATCGGCAACGGACACGTGGGCGTCACGGTGCCTCCGTTAGGCATCGGCGCGTCGACCTCCCTCGTGGCCGGCCTGTACGAACACGGCCATCTCGACGTCCCCCGCATCGCGGCCGCGCCCGCCTGGAACGCCATCGCGGTGTTCGACGGCGCCCAATGGCTCGACTCGACCGCGCTCGCGAGCCGCGCGATCCAGTCGTATCGCCAGACCATCGACATGCGCACCGGCGTCGCACGCACCACGTACGACTGGATCGATGGCTCGCGGCACACCTCCGTGCGCGTGGAAACGTTTCTCTCGCGCGCCGATCCGCACCTCGCCGTCGTCCGATTGGCGCTCGTGCCGCACACCGCCGGACCCATGCGCGTGCGCGTTGCGCTCGCAACGTGGCCGCCGCCCAACCGCCTGCCGCTCGACACCCTCAGGCGCGCCGACCGCAGTTGGGGAGCGGCGGAGCTCTGGTATCCCGGACACTCGATCGTCCACGCGCGTACGGCGAAGCTGTCGCCGTTCGGCGCCCGCCTCACGATGGTGTCGTCGCCCGAAGGCCGCATCACCACCTTGGGCGAGGCGGCGGAAGTCGCGTGGCCGGCGGGCGGAGTGGCGCACGCCGACACGACGCTCGACAGCGCGCGCGTCGAGATCGCGATCGATGCGGCGGCCGGGCAAACGTACACGTTTACCGAGATCGTGAGCATCGTGCCGTCGTACGACGACCGGTCATCGCTCGGCGCCGCGATGCGCGACGCCGAGTCGGCCCGCGTCGCGGGCGTCGACGCGCTTGCGTCTCGAAATCGAGAGGCGTGGCGGCGCCTCTGGGACACCGACATCGAGATTCACGGAGACACGGCGCTCCAGCGCGTCGTGCGATCCATGCTGTTCTATTTGTTGTGCAGCGCGGATTCGGGCACGGCGCTCGCCATCCCGCCCATGGGGCTGTCGACCGCGGGCTACTACGGCCATGTGTTCTGGGATTCCGACACCTGGATGTTCCCCGCCCTCGTGCTCACGCACCCGGACATCGCGCGGTCGCTGGTCGACTTCCGCTCCGATGCGTTAGGCGCGGCGCGGGACCGCGCCCGCTCGTATGGATTTCGCGGGGCGATGTATCCGTGGGAGTCCGATGAGTTGGGCCACGAAACGACGCCGCACTTCGCGGCCCAGAACGCGCACTCGGAGATTCACGTCACCGGAGACGTCGCGGTGGCGCAGTGGCAATACTACTTGGCCACCGGCGATTCCGCGTGGCTCGCGCAGCGCGGCTTCCCCGTCATCCGCGAAACCGCCAACTTCTGGGTGAGCCGCGCAACCTACGATTCCACGCGCGGTCGATACGACATCAAAGATGTCGTGTCCGTGGCCGAGGGACTCGTGGGGGTGACCGACGATGCGTACACGAACGCGGTGGCGCGGCGCAATCTCGAGATCGCGACGATCGCGAGCAAGCGGTTGGGCCTGCGCCCCGATCCGCAGTGGGCGGCGGTCGCGGCCAAGCTGCACATGCCGGTGGACTCGACGACCCACGCCTATCGTACCTACGAGGGCGCGCCGGACTCGACACTCGGCGTCATCACACCGCTGCTCAGCTATCCGTTAGGAGTACGGATGACTGACCGCGTCAAGCGCACGCACCTGGAGCAGGCCATGCGCCGCATTGGCGACGAAGCCGCCGGCGCCATGATGGGCGTGACACTGCTCTCCGTGGATGCCGCCGAGCTCGGCCTGCACGCGTTGGTCGATTCGCTGTTGCCGTACAGTTACGAGTCGCACGTGCACGGACCGTTTTTCATGTTGTCCGAGACGCCCGACAACGGCGCGTTCGATTTTCTCACCGGCGCCGGCGGCTTTCTCCAGCAGGTGATCTACGGCTACACCGGGCTCCGCCTCGAGAGTGCCGGCCTCGTGCCGGCGTTTCCACCAATTTTGCCTTCGCGTATCACGCGCCTCGTGCTGCGGAACATCCAGGTGCGGGGCACGCACTACGACATCACCGTCGACGCGTCCGGAAGACATATCGAACCGCACCGCCCAACTTCGCAATGATCGTCGCACTCGTCGTCGCCGCGCTCGTGCAAGGCGGGGCGCCCGCCACCGCCGCGCCCGCGACTCACACAAGCGCGAGGCGGGTAACGCCCGTCCTCGCCTTCCCCGAGCCCGGCCTCGATGACACAGCCGCCTACCAGGGCTACGAGACCCGTCTCTACCGCGACGCCGCCAACAACACCGTCCAGATCTATCTGGATCGGCGGAGCGGACGCGTGGTCGAGCTGCTGGCCGACGCGCTCGACGAAAGCGTGGGCTTCACGGTCCGCTCCGGCGATCGCGCGGCGTCCATCGACTGGGCCGGCGCCGGCGCCCAAGTCTCCCACTCGGCCGATACGCGCACGTTGACCTGGTCGCTCGCGGCGCGCGCGCGACGCCTGCGCATTGGATTCTTTCTGTTGGGCACGATGCGGGTCGAGCGCGATTTCCAGTACGCCAAGGCCCACCTGAAGCCGTTCGACGCCGCGCCGTTCGTGATTGCGCCCGAATCGGCGCTCGTCGCGCACATCGGCAAGTTAGGCGGCGACGAACAGCGGCGGCAGCTCGCGTCGCTGGGCGCATCGTCGGTGGCTGAGCTGTCCGCGCGCCTCGATCCTGCGCCCGTCGCGCGTGACGCCAACGGCTCATGGTCCGTCGTGATCGAGAAGCCGGCGCTCGACGGCAAGACCCGGTTGCGACTCGAGCTCGAGGGCGACGCACGCACGTCGCAGGCGTCGGTCGCCGGGCGCGTCGTGTCGATCCAGAGTCGCGGCACCGCGCCGCTCCGCATCGCCGTGCGCGTCACCACCGATGCACCCGCGCTCACGCCGCTCACGCGCGACGAAATCTTCAGTCCCGCGTTTCTCTCGTTCCTCGCCCGCGCCCGCGCCGCGGCCCACGGCTCGACCACCACGGCTGCCGGCGTCCGCGCACGCCGGCTCGAGCGCGAGGTGCGCAGCGTCGAGGTCTTGAGCTCCAACGAAAAGCTCATGGCCGGACTGCCCAACTTCGCCACGTACTTCGGTCGTGACGGGATGATGACCGCGCTCATGATGCAGCCCATCTGGCGCCCCGCAATGCAAGCGCACGCGATCGCCAGTGTGCTCCGCAAGCTCGGGCCCCTGGGCGACGTCTCGCACGAGGAAGCGCTCGGCGAGCAAGCCATCCGCGAGCACGCCGAGATCTACGACGCGCTCATGACCGCGTACGAAAGCGCATCGAGTGATCCCGTTCGGGCCGACAGCACGCTCGCCGCTGCGCGCGAGGTGCTCGCGAATCTGCGCCGCGTGCGCGAGAACTACCACATGATGGACGACGAATTCCAGCTGCCCGTGCTCGAGGCGCGCTACCTGTCCGACAGCGTGTCGCCCGCCGACAAGCGTGCGCTGCTGTTCGGCACCGAGAACGGTACGACGCGCTTGTCCCTCATGATGCGCGAGTTGGCGCTCGTGTCGGTCGAAACGCAGGCGTACACGCGTGACAGCACGGCCCAGGACCTGGTGAGTTTCGTGAAGCTCGACTCCACGCACTGGCGCTCGGCGAGTTGGCGCGACAGCAATGCCGGCTACGGCAACGGCCGCTTCGCTTTCGACATCAACGCGATCTGGGCGCCGCGCGCGCTCGAGGCAACGCGGACAATCCTCCGCGAACTCAAGTCGTTAGGCATCGACGCCGGCGCGCTCGATACCGTTCTGCCCAGGTCGCCGCGCACACCGCTCCAGGATTGGCTGCGCGATACGGCGTCGCTCGCGCGCGCGATCGACGCGTGGCGCGGCGCCCGCGCCCACTTCGTGGTTCGCCTCGACTCCGTGCAAGTCCGGCAACACGTGCAAGCCAAGCTCGCGTGGCTCCCGGCGCCCGAACGCACCTATTGGGACAAGACCCTCGCACGAACCGGCGCCGGCCGAGATTCGCTCGTGTTTCTGGCGCTGTCGCTCGATTCGGCCGGTGCGCCGATCGCCATCGTGAACACCGACCCCGCCACCGACCTCTTTCTCGGCGACTACACCGCGAACATCATCGCCGGGCGCACGCAACCGGCCGACGTATTGCAGGAGGTCGCACCGTTCGTGCGACCGTATCCAGTCGGCCTCTTCGTCGCCGGCCTCGGACCCGTGGTGTCCAACGATGCCTATGCACCGCAATCGGTGTGGGATGCGTTTCGCCAGGATGCGTATCACTCGCCGCGCGTCGTGTGGGGACGCGAGGTGAGTCTCCTGTTGTTGGGTCTCGCGAAGCAGATCGCCACTGCGTACGATAGCACCGGCACGCTGGCGCAGCCGTCGTTGGGCCCGTACGTCAGGACCCTGCGCGCCGCGCTCGACAGCACGCTCGCCGCGGTGACCGCGTCGCATCTGGAGCACAACGAGCTCTGGAGCTATCGCATCGCGAACGGCAAGTTGCTGCCGACGCGGTACGGCACGGCGTCCGACGTGCAGCTCTGGAGCGCCACCGATCTCGCCGTGCAGTACGCCCTCTCCACCCTGCCCCACTGAGCCCACGTGCAGCCCGTCACCCGACTCGCCGGCATCGACTACGTGATCATGGCCGCGTATTTCGCGGCGGTGTTGGGCGTGGGTTTTGGACTCCGGCGCCTAACGCGGACCAGCACCGACTTCTTCCTGTCCGGCCGTTCGCTGGCGCCGTGGATCACCGGCCTCGCGTTCATCTCGGCGAACCTCGGCGCGCAAGAAGTGATCGGCATGGGTGCGTCGGGCGCCAAGTACGGCATC
>DASYXE010000055.1:0-2233 GCA_035935375.1 Gemmatimonadaceae bacterium
ATGTTGTTCCACCCCTCAGGCGGCGTCGCCGCCGCTTCCCCCAGCGCAGCGCTTCCCCAAGCGAGCGCCAGCGAGCGCTTCCCCATTCCCTAGCTGCTATCCGAACCTCCGACGCGGTCTAGCGTGGCGTCACGGCGTGACCGCGTGCGCGCCCGTCGCGCTGCGTTAGGCGATACATCAGGACGGCCGCGCGTTTGGTCTGCACCGGCAGCATCCGCAGGTCGGCGGTTTCCTTCTCGCTGTGATCGTCGTGGCCGGAGAGGCCGAGCGCGTCGATCGCCATCGGTACGATGTTGGCCACGAACGACACGTCGGCCGCACCGGCGCGCGACGGATCGACCGCCACCACCGGCCCGAAGCCGAGGTCCTGGCTCGCGCGATCGTACATCGCGAGCAGTCGCTTGTTGCCCGCCGTCGGCGCCATCGGCGGGTAGCCATCGGCGAAGTCGAGATGCGCCGTCGTCCTCGGCAGCGTCTGCGCGACGATCTGCTGCATCGCGCGTTGGGCACCGGCGAGCTGCGCGGGGCTCAGCGTGCGCAGATCGCCCGAGACTAACACGGAGTCAGCGACCACGTTCGTCTTGCCCGCGGCCGTGCCGGCGCTCTGCGTCGAGTCGAGCGACACCGCGGTGCCGCCCACGATGATGCCGGGGTTGAACGTGAGGTAGCGCTGCGTGGACAGTTGGCGATAAAACTGGTCGAGCACGCGCGCCGCCTCGTAGATCGCGCCGGCCCCGTATTCCTTGGTGAAGATCTGCGACGAGTGCGCCGTGGCGCCCGTGGTCGTGAGCCTCCACGAGATGTCGCCGCGCCGCGAGATGACCGCGGTGCGCGGGTCGCCCGCGCCATCCTCGAAGCCTAACGCAGCCGCCGCGCCGCGCGCGGCATCGGTGAGCGCCTGCCGCGCGGCGCTGAGCGGCGAGCCCGCGTCTTCTTCGTCGCCGTCGTAGACGACCACCACGTGCATCGAATCGAGCGCGCCGGCGTCCTTGAGCGCGCGCAGCGCGTACAGTGCGATCACGTCCCCGCCCTTCATGTCGATCACGCCGGGGCCGCGCGCCGTGCTGTCATCGAGGCGGACGAACTTCTGGAACGGGCTCGATGGATCGAACACCGTATCCAGGTGACCAATGATGAGAATCTTGGGACCCGGACCCGGATGCTCGGCCACGAGATGTCCAGCACGGTGAAATGCCGAACCGTCCACCCATCGCGTGGCGAAGCCGAGCGAATCGAATTGTGCGCGCAGGATGTCCGCCACCTTGCGCACGCCGGCGTGGTTGGTAGTGCCGCTGTTGATGTCGACGAGCCGCACGAGCAGGGCGAGCGCGTTGGCGTTCTGCGGATCCACAGAGCGAACGATGGTGCGTTCGCGCGCGGTGAGCGAGCTCGATGGCGTCGTTTGGGCGGCCGCTGTGATCCCGAACGATGAGGCGGCGAGCAACGCGGTTGATGCGAGCGGCAGCGAGCCGCGACGGATGGAGAGCAGGCGCATCGAACAAAGGTACATCCTCGATCCGACATTCCTGAAGCTCCCGGCGTATCGCTTGTGCGCGTCGGGCCGCCGGTGCAGCTTCGAGGGCCGGCCTTGCGCTTCGATACTCCGTCCGCCTTCCAATTGACCAACACCCGGCCCGCGTTGCGGCTCTGCGCACTGGTCGCATACACCGTGTGTCTCGTCGCACGAAGCGCCGCGTCGCAGGCCAGCGGCGCAGGGCACGCCATCGGTACCGTCACGACGCGCGGCGATCTCATTGTCGTGGAGCTCGACCGCGATGCGGTTTCGAGGCCCGATACGTTCGATCTCGTTGGCCGAACGTTGCGCTTCGTTCCGACGGCCGGCGGCTACCGTGTACAGAACGTCGCGCTGCGATGGCGTCGGGATGTTGGGGATGAGATGTCGGGCGGGACATTGACGCTGCACCGTTTCGCGTTCCCGTTCTCGCGTCATCGCTGGACGTCGCTTCGGATCGGGACGACGGGCTCGATTCGCTTCGGCGCCCTTGCGGCGCGCGCCGTCGACCCGTACGGGCACGCGGAGTCAGGCCTAACGCTGGACCGGTTCGCACCGCTCGCCGATGTCGCGAGCGCGCTGGTCGATAGCGCGCCCGCGATCTGCGTGTTCCTGAAGCCGCGCCTGACCGGGCCTCGGTACGTGAAGGAGCTGGCCGACCGCGTCGTGATCACGTGGGAGCTGACCGAGCCCTACGGCGGGATTCTCGACTTTCGCTGG
>DASYXE010000056.1:0-3712 GCA_035935375.1 Gemmatimonadaceae bacterium
GTCCCCCGGTCGTTGCAACAGCGCTGCCGCATCACACGGACTCCGTTCCGTCAGCGCCTGCCATCGTCGCGGCGCGCCCTGACACGCCGAGTCACGCGTCGGCGACGACAGCGACGCCGGCCGCGCCAACGATGCTGGCCAGCCGCGGCCTACTGATGGACGGCGGCGTGACGGATCTGTCCGACGGCGATGTGCGGCTGCTGCTCCAAGCGCTCGATAGCTTGACGGCGATCCCGGACGCCGATCCGTCGCCCATGAGCTACCAGCTCGACGACGATGGCGGTGCCCGATGATGCGCCGCGTGCGCGTGCTCCTCTCGCTCGCGGTGCTGGCTGCCGGCGTGCCGCTTTCCGCCCAGCAGGACTCGTCCCCGACGCCGGACACCGCCGCCGCGCGGGGCGCGGCCGCGCCGCAGCGCCGCCAGCTCGAGCAGCAGTTGCGCCTTCGGTTAGGCCAGGTGGTACGGCGCCACCTGCAGCTCACCGATCGGCAGTTCGAGCAGCTGCAGGCGGTGAACAAGAAGTACGAGGCGCCCCGCCGCGACCTCAATCAGCGCGAGCGCTACCTCCGCCTGTCGTTGCGGGCCGAGCTCCAGTTAGGCGACAAGGCCGACCAGGCGAAGGTGGCGACCTACCTCGACGGACTGAGTGATGTGCAGCAGGCCCGCCTCCAGGTCTTTCGTCAGGAGCAGAAGGACCTCGCCGGCTTTCTGACACCGGTGCAGCGCGCCAAATACGCGGCGCTCCAGGAACAGCTCCGGAAACGCGTCACGCAACTTCGGCAGCGCCAACTGAGGCGCGCAGCAGGCGCGCGCGCCGCACGAGTCCGCCCGCGCTAAACGCCTCGCGAATTCTCGAGCAGTGGCGGCGGGGTGACAACGTGATCGTTCTGCGCGGTGACGAGCTCTTTGCCTCAGAGACAAAAACGTGAAGGCCTTTTTCATTTCTTCTCCGCCGTACGCAGAACGGCTGTTGAGCCGCCCGCACCAGTCGGCTAGATTGCACGCCTCGCCCGGGTGGCGGAACTGGTAGACGCACGGGACTCAAAATCCCGCGCCGGCAACGGCATGCGAGTTCGATTCTCGCCTCGGGCACTCGAAAGTTAGGCATAATCCGATCGCGAGCCCCGGTGCCGCGCTGACGTCGCCGATCGCGCGCACCTCCCTCCGCTCCGAATCAGACCCGGCCAGCCTGCAAGCGCGAACGTCGGCGCTTGCACATTTCCATTAGAATCCCTTAGTGTAGGGACGATTCCTCTTCAACGGATTACGCGTGGAGCAGTCCGTCACCGGCAGCCCGTTCTCGTCCCTGGAGTCTGCACTCCGGGGACGCTACGCCTTTCGGCGGGAGCTGGGACGCGGCGGCATGGCGACGGTGTACCTCGCCCACGACAGCGCGCGCGATCAGCTCGTGGCGGTGAAGGTGCTGCTGCCGGAACTGGCGGTGAACCTCGGCGTCGATCGGTTCCTCCGTGAGATCGAGGTCGGGACCATGCTCCAGCACCCGCACATCGTCGGCGTGCTCGACTCCGGACAAGTCGAAGGCACCCTGTACTACACGATGCCGTTCGTGGACGGGGCATCGCTGCGCGAGCGGTTGCAACGCGAGAAGCAGCTGCCGATTTCAGATGTGATCACTCTCGCGTGCGAAGTCGCCGATGCCCTCGACTATGCGCACTCGAACGGCGTGATCCACCGCGACATCAAGCCCGAGAACATCCTGCTCAGTGCGAACGGTGGCGCCATGGTCGCGGATTTCGGCGTCGCTCGCGCCGTCTCGGTGGCGGGCGGCGACACGATCACGCGCACCGGGATGACGGTTGGTACGCCGACCTACATGGCGCCAGAGCAGGCGATGGGAAGCCGCGACGTCACGCCCGAGAGCGACATCTACAGCCTGGGGTGCGTCGTGTACGAGATGCTCGCGGGGCAGCCGCCGTTTACCGGTCCAACCGCGATGGCCATCTTCGCTCGCCACTCGCTCGACAACATTCCGAGCCTGCGCATCGTGCGCGGCACCGTGCCCGACGCCGTGGAAGACGCGATCCTCCAAGCGCTGGCGAAGGTCCCGGCGGACCGGTTCCGTTCGGCGCGCGATTTTGCCGCGGCGCTCACCGACGATGAGGGGGCGGCGCGCCGCCGTCGGGCGGTGGCAGCAGCCTTGGCGGATCCCCAGTTCCCGAGGCCGGCGGTGCCCGGGGCGCCCTTGACGCCGGCGCGCCGGACGCGATGGTTGCTCGGCGCCGCGGCGAGCGTGGTCGTGCTCGGCGTAGCGGGATGGTTCGCCTGGCCGCACATCCACGGCGCCGCCGCATCTACGGGACTCTCGGGCGACTACGCGAAGCAGAACATCGCGGTCATGTACTTCGACGACCGGAGCCGCGACGCATCGCTCGGCTATCTGGCCAATGGCCTAACGGAGGCACTGATCGACGAGCTGAGCGCCGTGCCGCAGCTCAAGGTCACCTCGCGCAACGGCTCCGCGGCGTTCAAGGGGAAGGACGCGATTCCTACCGACAGCATCGCCCGCGCGCTCAAGGTGGGCACGGTCGTGAACGGCAGCGTCGAGCGCGCGGATCAAGGACGCGTCCGCGTCACCGTCCGGCTCGTCGATGCGCTGAGCGGAGCGCAGATCGACAAGACGACGATCGAACACCCGATGCAGAGCGAGCTCGACCTGCAGGATTCGGTCGCGCACACGGTGTCGCTGTTTCTGCGGAAGCGCCTGGGACAGGAGGTGCAGGACTTGGTGTCGCGCGTCGGGACACGCAACGACGCGGCGTGGGACGCCCTGCAGCATGCGCGGCAGACGGAATCCGAAGTGGACGCGCTGGTGCGTGCGCACGACGTACCGGCGGCGGTGGCAAAGCTCGCGGCCGCCGACACCGCTCTGGCAGCGGTCGAGACCATCGACAAGAACTGGCCGACGCCGAGCGTCGACCGAGCGTGGCTCGGCTATCGCGCGGCCCGGCTCGTCGGTCCGTCGGACTCCAGTTTCACCCGATGGATCGACTCCGGGCTCGCCGACGCGTCCCGGGGGCTGGCGCGGGCGCCCGACAACGTGGACGCGACCGAAGCGCGCGGCACACTCCACTACCTGCAATGGCTGTACAACCTCGCGCCTAACCCATCGGCGGCCGACGCGCTGCTCGTGTCAGCCGAGCACGATCTGCGCACCGTGACGCAGGCCAACGATCAGCGCGCCTCGGCGTGGAATACGCTGAGCCATCTACTCATCAACAAGGGACAGCTCGCCGAAGCCAAGCTCGCCGCGGAAAACGCGTACAAAGCGGATCCGTATCTCACCGACGTGGACAAGACGATCCTGCGGTTGTTCCTCGCGTCCCTCGACCTGGGTATCCGCCCCGAAGCCGAGCGTTGGTGCACGGAAGGCCGGACGCGATTCCCGCAGAGCTACCGATTCACCGAATGCAAGCTCTGGCTCTACGCGCTGCCCGCTCCCACGCCGCCTAACATTGCCGATGTGTGGAAGACGTACGACGAGTACGTGAGCGCGAGTCCGGCAAACGTCCAGGAGTTCGACAAGTTGAAAGGGAAGATGATGGTCGCGCTGGCCCTCGTCCGCGCCGGACAGATGGACAGCGCGCAATCCCTGGCCAGGTCCGCGGAGGGCGACCCGCAGATCGACCCCACCGGCGAGCTCACGAACTTGGCATCGATCGTGTTCGCGCAGAGCGGCCACAAGGACGCCGC
>DASYXE010000057.1:0-15842 GCA_035935375.1 Gemmatimonadaceae bacterium
GTTGCCCGCCATCTGCGGCAGCGCCACGTTGACGATCGTGGTGTCCAGCACCTCCATGATCGCCGCGGTGATCAGGCCTAACAGAATGAGCCAGCGGTGTCTGTTCAGCTCCGCATCGGCGGCGTCGTTCGCCGCCAACGAGTCAGCGGCCGCCGCGGATACTCCCGATGTGCGCGATGGTGCAGTCACAGCCCAGCTCGTCTCCTGTCCCGGTAATCGGCGATGCGCTATGCGAGCCCGGCTCACAGGGTGCAACAACCGCATCCTCGACCGGGGCCCGCCAAATCTAAACGGCGCAACGGGACCGGGGTGTTCCTCGAGGTTTCGTGTGATCAGCAGAGCTGGCGCGTGTGCTCGGACTACGGCGCCGGCTCCGAGAGGAGCTGCGCAACGACGCGATCCTGCACGTCGTAGGCCCCTTCGCCGAAATGGTGGTATCGGATCTTGCCGGTCTTATCGATGAAGAACGCGGCTGGCCAGTACTGGTTTTTGAATGCTTTCCAGATCGCGTAGCTGTTGTCCATCACGACCGGATACACCACGCCCAACCGCTTCACTTCGTCGCGCACGTTGGCCTCGTCGTATTCGGTCGGGAACTCGGGCGTGTGCACGCCCACGACTACCAACCCGCGGTCACGATACTTCTTCTCGAGCGCTTCGATGTGCGGCAACGCATTGAGGCAGTTGTAGCAGAGGAACGTCCAGAAGTCGACCATGACGACCTTGCCGCGCAGCGACTCGGGCGTGAGCGGCGTCGAGTTGATCCACGTGCCGCCGCCGGCGAATCCCGGGAACGCTCCTTCGACGTCGAGCGGCGGCCGTGCCGGCGGATCCGCCGGCTTCACGGCCGTCGTGACATCGGGGGAGCTCGCGCGGTCACCCGCGTGCAACAGGTCGACCAACCGCTGCTCGGCCGGCGCGGTGGCGATGCCGGCGCGCGCGAAGACCGCCGCGTCGCGCCCCGATGCCAACAGGAACACCACGGCGAGCGTCGCTGCGCCTAACGCTCGCCGCGCCCAGCGGTCGACGCCGGCGGCGCCGCGCGTCCGGTCGAGCACGCGTCCGCCGGCGGCCAGCACCACGGCCAGCGACGTCGCGGCGCCGGCCGCGAACGCGAGGTACAGTGACGCCGAGCGCACACCCGACCCGTTCGCGGCGGCGCCGGCAATGACGAGACCCAGGATCGGGCCGGCACATGGTGCCCACAACATCGCGACGGCCGCGCCGATCACCACATTGCCCAGCAGTCCCGGTGCGCCCCCCGCCGCGCGGTCGAGCCGCACGCCTAACCGAACCGGCAGCGCCGCGAGGGACGCCGCGACGCGCGGAAAGAGGAGGCTCGCGCCCACGACGGCGAGCAGGATCAGCGCGACCACGCGACCGCCTTCGCTCGCCCGCACGAGCCATCCTGCGCCCAACGTCGCCGCCGACGCGACGGCGGCGAACGTGATCGCCATCCCCGCCAGCATGGGGAGAATGTCGCGGACCAACGGGCGCCCGGTGCGCGCCATGACGAGCGGCACGACCGGGAGGATGCACGGACTGGCAATGGTGAGCACGCCACCGACGTACGCCAACACGACGAGCGCGATCATGCGAGCGCCTCCAGACAGCGAATCAGGCGATTCACTCGACGCGCAGCGCGATCGACGGCTGCAGGGCCGCCGCGCGCCGCGCCGGAATCCAGCTGGCGGCAATCGCCGTCGCGACCAGCACGGCCGCCGCGCCGCCTAACGCAAGCGGATCGGTGGGGCTCACGCCGAACAACACCGAGCCGAGCACGCGCGTGAGCAGCGCCGCGCTCACGAGACCCACCCCGATGCCGATCGCCGCATCCACGAGCGCGTGCCGCGCGATCATGCGCCGAACCTGCGCCGGCTGCGCGCCAAGGGCCAAGCGCACGCCGATCTCGCGCGTGCGCAAGCTCACCAGATAGGCAATCACCCCGTAGATACCCACCGCGCCGATGCACATCGCGATCACGGCGGCGATGCCGAGAATCGCGAGCGTGAACGTGGTGCGCGCCTCGGCGTGCGCGACGAGTGCGCGCACGGGCGTCACCGCATAGATCGGCAGCGCCGGCGCGACGCCGCCGACGATACGCCGAATGGGCGCGATCAATCCGGTTTCATCTCCCGACGCGCGCACCACGAACGCGAGATCGCGCGGGGCCCACGCCATGCCGGCGGCGTTGAGCGTCAGCAGCGGCATGTACACCGTTTCCGCCGGCGGCTGATCGAGTCCGGCATCACGCACGCTGCCCACGACGCCGATAATGGTCGACCACGGATCGGACCCGGTCATGCGAATGCGCCGCCCAACGGGCGATACGCCCTTCCAGTATCGTTGGGCGAACGCCTCGCTGACGACCACGTCGCGCGGCCGGTGCGCCGGATCCATCGACGGGTCGATGCGGTCGAACACGCGGCCCGCGACGAGCGGGATGCCCATCGCACGGAAGTAGCCGGGAGTCACGAACGCCATCGAATGGATGCCGGGAATCGTCCCCGGGCGCGGCGGATGGTCCTCGACGAACACGGCGCTGTCCTGACGGCTCTCGTCCATGAGCGGCAGCTTGGTCACGACGCCGGCCGCGCGCACGCCGGGCAGCGCCTCGAGCGAATCCGACACCTGCGACACGAGGCGCGCCACGTCGGCCGCCGCGGGGTACTCGACGTTAGGCATCGCGACACGGAACGCCAGCGCATGGTCCGGCGTGAAGCCGGGATCCACGGCGCGCAGCGCGGCGAAGCTCCGCGCGAGCAGGCCGGCTCCCGCCAGCAGCACGAGCGCGAGGGCGACCTGCGCGATCACCAAGCCGCGCCGCGCGCCCGAGCGCGCGCGTCCGCCCGTCGCGCCCGAGCCGGTCGCGCCGAGGATCGCCGACAACGAGAGCGCCCGCGCCCGCGCCACCGGTACGAGGCTCACCAGCAGCGCCGCCAGCGCGGCGCCTGCCACGGCCACCGCCACGACCAGCACGTCCACCCGCACCTCGCCCAACCGGGGAACGCTGCTCGCCGCGCCGGCGGCGGCCAGCACGCGCACCGCGGCCAGCGCGCACCCGATGCCCAACGCGGCCCCGACCGCCGCGATCAGCCCCGCCTCGGACAGGAACTCGGCCAGCACGCTCAAGCGCCCTGCGCCTAACGCCCGCCGCACCGCCAGCTCCCGCTGCCGTCCTTCGGCGCGCGCCAGGAACAGGTTGGCCACGTTCGCGCAGGCGATGGCCAGCAGCACGACCGATGCGCCCAATACCACCCACAACACGCGCCCGACGTCGCCGACGATCACCTCGCGCAATGGATGAACCGCCGCCTGCATGTGTGTCCCCCCGACCGCGTCCAGCGTCAGGCGGCCGGGATACACGACCGGCACGGTCGGCAGCAGCCGCTGCAGGTCCGCCCGCGCGGCGTCGAGTGTCACGCCGCCCTTCAGCCGCGCGATGCCGCGGAAATCGAACGCCGCCGATGCCGTGTGCGCGGGATCGATGACTAACGGAAGCCAGATCGCCGTGGCCGGCTCGGGAAAATGGAACGACGCCGGCATCACGCCCACGATCGTGCGCTCCACGCCGTCCACCATCATCTGGCGGCCGATCACGGATGGATCCCCTCCGAACTTCCGCTTCCACAGCGATTCGCCAATCAACGCCACCGGCGCCGCGCCTGGTTGCACGTCCGCCTCGCTCAAAGTGCGTCCAGCACGCGGCCCGACCTCGAGGACGCGCAACACGCCCGCGGTCATCAGCGCCGCCGGCACACGCTCCGCGTCGCCGCTGCCGGCGCCGGTCGTGGTCGATGGCAGCACGTTGGCCGAGGTCGCCTCGTACGCGCCCACGTCCGTGAATACGTGGTTGCCCGCGCGATAGACGAGGTACGTCGCGTCCGATTGATCGACGTGCGCAATGCCGGCTATCGCCAGCGTGTGCGAGAGGTCGACCAACTGGTCCGCGTGCGCATACGGCAGCGGACGCAGCAACACACCGTTCACCACCGTGAACACGGCTGTCGTCGCGCCGATGCCGAGCATCAGCGTCAAGGTGGCGGAGAGCGTGAAACCCTGCGCCCGCATCAAGCGGCGCGCCGTCTGTCGCAGTCGAACGAGTGAGCGCATCGATCGCGATCGCTGAAGAGGTCACGTGACAAGCTACGATGCGGCCAGGGGTTGGGCATGTCAGGTTTGTCAGCGTTGCGCAAGTCATCCCTGACCGAACACTCGCCGCGCGAAGCCGCACGAGAACGCCGCGACTCTATTGACACCGTGCGGACCGGGTAGGAGTATCCGGTCCGAATCGAGTGATCCGCCGGATTGCTCGATGGCTCGACCCGCGATCAGCTGGCCCGGAGGAAGCCCATGGCCCACGCGCAGCTCCCGGTTGTCGATCACCCACGCCGGCTCACCATGCGGCAGGACGCATGGTGGGTGCAGCCGACAGTCGTGGCCATTGTGTTGGCGTCGTTCATCGTGTACGCCACCTGGGCCGCGTTTCAGAACGCCCACTACACATTTGGCCCGTATCTCTCGCCGTTCTATTCGCCGGAGATCTTCGGCAATTCGCCGCACGCGCTGTTCGGTCCGAAACCTGGCTGGTGGCCGGGTTGGCTTCCGTTCTCACCCGCACTCATCATTTTGCCCTTCCCCGGGCTGTTCCGCGTCACGTGCTACTATTATCGCGGCGCGTACTACAAGGCGATGTGGGCCGATCCGCCCTCGTGCACCGTGCGCGAACCGCGCCACGGCTACCTCGGCGAGCATTCGTTCCCGTTGATTCTGCAGAACATCCATCGGTACTTCCTCTATATCGCCTTCATCTTCCTGGTCATCCTCGCGCACGACGCATGGAACGCGCTGTGGTTCACGGATCCGGCCACGGGACAGACACACTTCGGCATCGGCGTCGGGACGCTCGTCCTAACGCTGAACGTCGTACTCCTGAGCTGCTACACGTTCGGCTGCCACTCGCTGCGGCACATCGTGGGCGGGTATCTCGACCGGCTGGCGAATCGGCCCGTGCGCCGCACGGCGTATGCGTGCGCGAGCTGCTTCAACCGCTGGCACATGCGGTGGGCGTGGTTCAGCCTCTTCGGCGTGGCCCTCACGGACCTCTACGTGCGCCTGTGCTCGATGGGCGTGCTGCACGACGTTCGCCTTCTGTGATTCTTCCTGTTAGGCAACTGGCGCATGGCTGAGTACGAAACGGTCGGGCACGATGTCCTGGTGATCGGAGCCGGCGGCGCGGGGCTGCGGGCCGCCATCGCCGCGGTCGAGGGCTCGGGCCTCACGGTCGGCGTCGTCTGCAAATCGCTCCTCGGCAAGGCGCACACGGTGATGGCCGAGGGCGGCATCGCGGCCTCGCTCGCCAACGTCGACGACCGCGACAACTGGAAGGTTCATTTCAGCGACACCATGCGCGGCGGCCAGTACATCAACAACTGGCGGATGGCCGAGCTCCACGCCAAGGAGGCGCCCGCGCGCGTCCGAGAGCTCGAGGCGTGGGGAGCGCTGTTCGACCGGACGCCCGACGGCCGCATCCTCCAGCGCAACTTCGGCGGGCACAAATATCCGCGTCTCGCGCACGTGGGCGATCGCACGGGCCTCGAGATGATCCGGACGCTGCAGGACCACGCGATCCATTTGGGCATCGACGTGCACATGGAGTGCACGGTTCTCACGCTGCTCAAGGATGGAGACCGTGTGGCCGGCGCGTTCGGGTACGACCGCGAGCGTGGTCGATTCCGGTTGTTCCGCGCCAAGGCGGTGGTGCTGGCCACGGGCGGGATCGGCCGGGCGTTTCGCATCACGAGCAACAGCTGGGAGTACACGGGCGACGGGCAATCGCTCGCCTACCACGCGGGCGCGGCGCTGCAAGACATGGAGTTCGTGCAGTTCCATCCGACGGGCATGGTGTGGCCGCCGAGCGTGCGCGGCATTCTGGTAACCGAAGGCGTGCGCGGTGAAGGCGGCGTGTTGCGCAACAGCGAGGGCCGTCGCTTCATGTTCGACGATGTGCCCGACAACTATCGGGCGCAAACCGCGACGGATCCGGATGAGGGCTGGCGCTACACACAGGGCGACAAGGCGGCGCGCCGTCCGCCCGAGCTGCTGACGCGCGACCACGTCGCGCGGTGCATCATGCGGGAGGTCCGCGAAGGTCGCGGCAGCCCGCACGGCGGCGTCTACCTCGACATTGCCTGGATCAAAGACCGCCTGCCTAACGCAGCCGAGCACATCAAGAAGAAATTGCCGAGCATGTATCATCAGTTCAAGCAGCTGGCGGACATCGACATCACCAAGGAAGCGATGGAAGTGGGTCCGACGACCCACTACGTGATGGGTGGCGTGCGCGTGGACGGCGACTCGCAGATGTCGACGGTGCCGGGCCTCTTCGCCGCCGGCGAGTGCGCCGCCGGCCTGCATGGCGCCAATCGGTTAGGCGGCAACTCGCTCTCCGACCTGCTCGTGTTCGGCAAGCGCGCCGGCGAGTACGCGGCGGCGTTCGCCCGAGAGCACGGCGCGGCGACGGTGGATACGTCGGCGGTCGCCGGCGCGGCGGCCCGCGCGCTCGAGCCGTTCGATCGGGACACCGGCGAGGGCCCATACCAGATCCAGCAGGCGCTCCAACAAACGATGCAGGATCTGGTGGGCATCGTCCGCCGCGACGACGACATGCGGCAGGCGTTAGGCAAGATCGACGCGCTCCGCACGCGCGCCCAACGCGTGAGCGTCGACGGCAACCGCGAGTACAACCCGGGCTGGCACACCGCGCTCGACCTCGGCAACCTGCTCACGATCGCCGAAGCGATCACGCGCTGTGCGCTCGAGCGTCGCGAAAGTCGCGGCGGCCACTTCCGCGACGACTATCCGTCGAAGGACGCGAGCTACGGTACGTTCAACATCGTCATCCGCAAAGCGACCGACGGCAGCATGCAGTTGAGCCGCGAGCCCATCGCACCGATGCCCGACGCGCTGCGCGCCGTGATCGCCGAGATGGGCTGATCGGGAGGCATCGAGCATGGCAACGACGACAGTCGAGAAGGCAACGCCGGGCGCGGCCGCGGGTGCTGCGCCGCCCTCCGCGACGAACACGGCCACCTTTCGCGTGTGGCGCGGCGACGCCACCGGCGGCGCGTTTCGCGACTATGTCACCGAGGTCACACCGGGCATGGTCGTGCTCGATGCCATCCATCAGATCCAGGCCGAGCAAGCGAACGATCTCGCCGTCCGATGGAATTGCAAGGCCGGCAAGTGCGGCTCGTGCTCGGCGGAGATCAACGGCAAGCCGCGCCTCATGTGCATGACGCGGCTCAACGATCTCGATCTCGAGAAGCCCGTGACGGTCGAACCGATGCACACGTTCCCGCGCGTCAAGGATCTGGTAACTGACGTGTCGTGGAACTACCGTGTGAAGAAGCGCATCCAGCAATTCACGCCACGGCCGCCGGATGCGCCCGATGGCACCTGGCGCATGCAGCAAAGCGACGTGGATCGCGTGCAGGAGTTCCGGAAGTGCATCGAGTGCTTTCTGTGCCAGGACGTGTGCCACGTGCTGCGCGAACACCAGAAGCAGGATGCGTTCATCGGGCCGCGGTTCCTCGTGTACGTTGCGGCGTTGGAGATGCACCCGCTCGATGTGGCCGACCGCGTACCGGAGCTCAAGGAAGCCCAAGGCATCGGCTATTGCAACATCACGAAGTGTTGTACCAAGGTGTGCCCCGAAGGGATTACGATCACGGACAACGCCATCATCCCGCTCAAGGAGCGCGTGGTAGACGAGTTCTACGATCCGATCGGAAAGCTGGTGAAGATCTTTTCGCGGAAGCGCCGCAGTTAGGCGCGGGAGGTCCTCGATGTATTCGCTCAAGCCGATCACCGGCGCCGGTATTCCCGCGGCGCTCGAGAAAGCCGAGCGTTATCGGCTGCTCAACGATTCGACGGCGGCCGAGAGCATCTGCCAGGACGTGCTCGAGATCGACCCGACCAATCAGCTGGCCCTGACGACGCTGCTGCTCGCGATCACGGACGGCTTCGCCGACAACGCCGCCGACGCGGTTGCGCGCGCGCGCGACGTACTCCCGCGTCTCGACGACGAATACAAGCGGCACTACTACGCGGGGATCATCTGCGAGCGTCGCGCGACGGCACACTTACGCCGCGGCGGCCCGCGCGCGCACGAAGTGGCGGATGGGTGGCTGCGCGAGGCGATGCCGCACTACGAGCGCGCCGAGCACATGCGCCCGGCGGGCAACGACGAAGCCATTCTGCGTTGGAACGCGTGCGCGCGGCTGCTCAACCGCAGCGAGCGTCTGCACCCGCGCGTGCACGAGGAATTCGAGCCGGCGCTCGAATAACGTTGTCTCACCTCGGCCTAACGCAAGGCCGACGGCACATTCACCCTACCGGAGAAGGTCAGATGCGTGGTTCGCTCGCTCTCGTCGGCGTCGCGGCGGTCGCTATCGCCGCGTCGGCTGCGGCACAGGATCCCGGCATGTCCGTCAAGCCGTTCGATGCCAAACGCGGCGGCAGCCCGAACGTCCACATGCTGGCGCACGTCGTCACCCACAAGGGCGCCTGGAAACTGGCCGACATCGAGATGGAGCAGGATCCGAACCGGCCGTACGTGTACGCGTGCGGGTTCACCAACTTCGACGTACAGATCTACGACGTGCGCGATCCGTCTCACCCCAAGATGGTGTACTCGTGGACCATCGAAAATCCGGAGCTGCATCGCGGGATCGGCGCGATGGACGGCAAGTACTTCAAGATCGGCAAGCGCTACTACTACGCGCAGTCGCTGCAGTTCATGCAGGGCACGCCGGACGCCGACCTGGGTGCCGTGATCTTCGACGTCACGGGTCTGCCCGATTCGTCGAAGGTGAAGGTGGTGGCGCGTATCCGCTATCCCAAGGCGCCGGGCGGGTTTCACAACACCTTCGCGTACAAGCACTCGGATGGGCGCGTGCTCTACTTCACGACCGTGAACGAAGGGCACGCATTGATCTATGATCTCGACAAAGTGGTGAGCGGCGCGGACTCGAGCACGTGGCTCGTCGGCGAGGTGCCGAATCCGACCCCGTTCAAGGCCTTCGGCACGGCGAGCTACCACGACTTCTATGTCGGCTACGACGCAGGCACCCACCAGGACAAGTTCTATGGGGCCGGGTTAGGCGGCTACTCGGTGTGGGATGTCAGCAAGCCGGAATCCCCGAAGCAGCTCTTCACGATCACCGGACTCGGCCTCGACGTCGCGCACACCTTCACGCCGTCGCCCGATGGCAAGTACGCGGTCACGGAAACCGAGTATCAGTACACGCCGCTCAGAATCTGGGACCTCACCGACGGACAGAGCGGCAAGACACAGAACCTCGACACGCCAATCAGTGGCTGGACCGCCGACTGGCGCGACCTCTCGCACAATCACGAAGTGCGCTGGCCGTATGTGTTCGTATCGGCCTACGAGGACGGCCTGCAGATCTTCGACCTCAAGAATCCGCTCGCCCCGAAAACCGACGGCCACTACTACACGTGCGAGTGCACGCACCTGCACGGATTTGGCGGCACGCCCGACAATGGCTGGGAGAGCACAATCAGCGTCGAGCAGGGTGCGTTCGGCGTCGACGTGCGCAACTACGACGGGCTCATCGCGATCTCCGACATGCGAACCGGCCTGTGGCTCTTCCGGATGGATGGATTCAAGGGCTGGAACGGACACGCTGTGGGCATGGCGAACATCTCGAGCGTGCAGGACTACGATCACGGGCCGGATGGCGCGCCCAAGCCGGCGACGTCGCCGGGCATGGGTCACCAGTGATCGGGCCGCTTCGCGCCGCCGCGCTTGCGGCGGCGCTGCTTACGATATCTGGTCCTGATGTCGGGCCCTACGACATCCCGCTGTACGCCACGCCGAGCGCGCCGGCAGCCAAGGGAAGCGCGCGCCTCGTGTTCGCGGAGTCGCCGTTCGGCGTGGCCGTCACGGCCGACGGTCACGCCAGGTATGATGCGCAGGTCACAGCGGCCGGGCTTCCCGCGCCGTCATCGTTAGGCGCCTATCACGTCTATGTGGCCTGGGCGGTTTCCTCCGATCTTGCCCATTGGCAGCGACTTGGCCTCGTGACCAACGGCACGTCGACGGTCGGCGCGGTCACGATGGACAAGTTCCTCCTCGTGATCGCCGCCGAGCGGGACTCCGCGGCAGCGACCCACAGCGGACCGTCCGTCCTGCACGGGAGCGCGCCGAGCACGTTCCTCCAGAGTTTCCAGGCGCACACCGCGTTTTTCCACGGAGTGACGGATTGAATCGCGGCATGTGGACGACCGCGGCGCTGCTCGTCGCCGCGGCCGCGGCGAGGAGCAGCGCCCAGCAGCACGACACGACGATGCCCGCGATGCCGCCGGGCATGCCCATGCCGGGCATGCCCGCATCCCCCACGGACACGTCGCCTAACGGGAAGGCGCCGGCGGCCCCGATGCAGATGCCGGGCATGTCATCGAACGCGATGGCGATGCCGATTCCGATGCCCAAGGGCATGGTGATGATGCCCGGCCTCGTCGGCTTGACGCCACCGGGCGGCACCTTTCTCCCCGGCGCCGGTGTCACCCCGGCGTCTCTTCCTAACGTTCGGCCGAGCGAGGTGGTGCGGCTCAAGGATGGCGACACGCTCGAGCTGTCGGCGACGCTCGTGCGCCGCACGATCGCGGGCCGCCAGTACGTGACGTACGCCTTCAACGGCCAGGTCCCCGGTCCGCTGCTCCGCGTGCCGCAGAACGCCACCATCACCGTGCGGTTCCACAACCGCATCGACTTGCCGAGCTCGATCCACTGGCACGGCGTTAGGCTCGACAACCGCTTCGACGGCGTGCCCGGCGTGACGCAACAACCCGTGGCACCGGGCGACAGCTTTGTCTACCACGTTCACTTCCCCGACGCCGGCGTGTACTGGTATCACCCGCACGTCCGCGAAGACGTCGAGCAGGCGCTCGGCCTCTTTGGCAACATGATCGTCGATGCTCCGGACTCCGCCTACTACTCGCCGGCCAATAGCGAGCAGGTGCTCGTGTTCGATGACCTGCTCGTGAACGCGGACACGCTCATCCCGTACGGCAAGGCGGGGCCCGACTTCGCGCTCATGGGGCGCGTGGGCAATCTGCTGCTCGTCAACGGCGAGCCGCGTTACTCGCTCACCGCGCATCGCGGCGATGTGATCCGATTCTACCTCACGAATGCCGCCAGCTCGCGCACGTACAACGTCTCGTTCGGCGGCGCACCGATAAAAGTGCTCGCCTCGGACGTGAGCCGGTTCGAGCATGAGGAGCGCGTCCCGAGCGTCGTCCTCGCACCGGCCGAGCGCTACATCGTGGAAGTGCGGTTCGACCAGCCCGGCCACTACGCTCTCGTGAATGCCGTCCAGGCGATCAATCACTACCGCGGCGAGTTCGACGGCGAAGTCGACACGTTAGGCATGGTGACCGTCGACTCGACGGCCGCCGCGCCGGACTACGCCGCCTCGTTCGGTGCGTTGCGCGACAACGCCGCGGTCACACGCGACATCGACCGGTACCGCCCCTACTTCGATAAACCGCCCGACAAACGCCTCACCCTGACGATGCGAGGCAGCGGTCTCCCGCTGGCAACCGTGCAATTCATGAACGTCGATACCGCCTACTATGCGCCCGTCGAGTGGGTGGACGGCATGCCCGACATGAACTGGTTGTCGACGAGCGACCAGGTCCGGTGGATTTTGCGCGATGACGCGACGGGCAAAGAGAACATGGATATCGATTGGCACGTGAAACAGGGATCCGTGGTCAAGCTCGAGCTGTTCAACGACCCGAAGTCCTTCCACCCGATGCAGCACCCGATCCATCTGCACGGCCAGCGCATGCTGGTCGTGTCGCGTGATGGCGTGCGCAGCAAGAATCTCGTGTGGAAGGATACCGTGCTGATCCCGGTGGGCTCGACCGTCGACGTTCTCATCGACGCGTCGAATCCCGGCACCTGGATGCTGCACTGCCACATCGCCGAGCACCTCGGCTCGGGGATGATGACCGCACTGCACGTGGATCCTGGTCCCGCGCGATCAAGTCGTTAGGCGGGCCCGCTCAGCTGCGCGGGTCGGAATCGAACATGCGACGCCACTTGTTCTTCAGGCGCGTCAACGAGAAGCGATACACGTCGTCGTATTCGCGGGCGAGCCGCGCGCGTTCGGCATAGAGATGCGTGATGATGACGTTGCGCTCCATGATCTCCTCCACGAATCGCTCGAGGCTGACGCCGGCTTGGGCATTCACGTCGCACGGCCAGGCGGCAGGATCATAATCGAACGCGGCGAAATCCTGCGCGTAGAGCTCGTGCACGCGCTTGGCGAGTGTCGGCGTGTACGATGCACCGGCGAGCAGCGCCGCACCGTTGGCGCGCGGCATCGTCTGCGGAAGGCCGTGTCCGGCGCGTCGATACAGCAACGCGATCGTCGCCGGGAGATTCTCGGTTTTGCCGACGTGCGTGTAGCGAATGGCGTCGGGAAACGTGAGATCCACCTGACGGCGCCAGTGCGGGTCGGTGGTCGCGCTGATCGTGCGCTCGACGTGCGCGACGAATTCCAAAAACTGGATGGGCTGCTTGTGTGCGACGTCCGGCGCCACGCCGCGTACCGCAACATAGACATCTTCGGCCGTCGGCTCGTACAGGTACACCTTGTCGCGCCACGCCGAGACGAAGCGCGTGTACGGATTGCGCACGACGGTGAAGCGGAGGACGTCGTCGTCTTCGAGCAGCTCGCGCTGCGCGGCATCGTCCAGCTCGGTGAGCGCGGGCAGCGGTGCATTGGCGCGAGCGTGCACGAACATACCGCGCTTGGTCTGCCGGCTCATGTGCGGGTACAGCGTGAGCGGCGTCGACGCGTACAGGTCGCGCAGCACCATCTTCATGACGGTGCACGCCGCTTTCGGCACTTCGAGATAAACGACGCGATCTCTCAGGTGTGCGAACGACCCGTACGCGAGGCGTTTTTCGACCGCTCCGGGAGTGAGACCCGGACATGCATCCAGTATGCGCGATACGGCATACCCAAAACCCATGCAACGCCTCCACGTGCCACGGCACCCACAGTTGAACTTGCTAGCCTAGCGAGCTCGTCGCAAGAGTGAGGCCGCCGGATTTGCAGAGCGGCCTCCGGAAAAACCTGAGCTTCGGCTAACGGATGTTTCTCGTTGGGCGAGGGCCACCCTTGCGACCGCGCGTGTGTCGAACCATTGATCCGCCGTCCCCATCTCCTCTTTACAATCGAAGCCGACATGACAACAGGCGATTCGATCTCTGCCCCCACCGGCTCATCGAGTCCAGCTGCCCCGCGCGCCGCCCGCCCGGATCGATGGAACGCGCTGCTCCAGGACATCCGATATACCCTGCGCGGCCTCAAGAACTCGCCCGGCTTCACCGCTGCGGTGGTGATCACGCTCGCCCTGGGCATCGGCGCCAACGCGGCCATGTTCTCGATCGTCGACCGCCTGCTTTTCCGTGCGCCGGCCATGCTCCGCAATCCGGCGCTCGTGCACAACGTCTATCTCGCGAGCACGTACCGAGCGAAGGAAAACTTCAGCTCGGGCGTGCAATACCAGCGGTACACGGACCTCACCAAGTGGACGACGTCCTTCAGCCGGCTCGCCGAGGAGACGGAGGACAAACTGGCGATCGGCCGGGGTGACGACGCGCGGCAGATGCAGGTGGGCATCGTCAGCGCGAGCTTCTTCGGCTTCTTCGATGCGCCGCCGGTTTTGGGCCGCTACTTTACGGCGGCCGAAGACCAAACGCCTAACGGAACGCCGGTGGCCGTGCTCGCGTACCCGATGTGGCAGACCACGTTCGGCGGTGCGCGCGACGTCCTCGGCAAACCGATCCAGATCGGCGCGACGACGTACACCATCATCGGCGTGGCGCCGGCCGGATTCGCGGGACTGTGGGGGAACGACCCGCCGGCCGCATTCATTCCGATCACGGCATACGGTCACGAGCTCGGAACCAACTTTGCCATCCCTGGCGAAGCGTGGTACTCGACCTACCACTGGACGTGGGCGGAGATGATCGCGGAGCGCAAGCCGGGAGTCAGCCTCGCGGCCGCGACCGCCGACATGACCCAGGCGTACATCCGGAGCTATCAGGCGGCGCTGGCGCTGTCGCCCCACATGCAGCCGATCGCGCTCGAGCGGCCGCACGCGCTCATCGGCTCGATCCTGAACGAGCGCGGGCCTAACGAATCGAACACGGCCAAAGTCGCCACGTGGATCACCGGGGTTGCCATCGTGGTATGGCTCATCGCCTGCGCGAATGTCGCCAACCTGCTGCTCGCCCGCGCGCTGCGACGCCGGCGCGAGATCGCCGTGCGCCTCGCGCTCGGAGTGAGCGACGCACGCCTGGCGTCGCAACTCGTCACCGAGAGCGTCGTCCTCGCGATGGCCGGCGGCGTGATCGGCATCGCGATCGCGCAATGGGGCGGCGCACTCTTGCGGTCACAGCTTCTCTCGGCCAGCGCCAAGGCCGCCGTCGTCACGGATGTGCGCACGCTACTCTATGCCGGCGCCGCCGCGCTGGTGGCCGGATTGCTCGCCGGCCTCGCACCGATCGTGCAAACGCGGCGGACCAACCTCGCGTCCGACCTCAAAGCCGGCGTACGCGAAGGCACGTATCAACGGTCGCGCCTGCGCATCGGCTTGCTCGTATTCCAGGGCACGTTGTCCGTGGTCCTGCTGGTAGGCGCGGGACTCTTCGTCCGCAGCCTGCGCCAGGTGCGAAACATGCCGCTCGGGTTCGACGTCGAGCACGTGCTCTCCGTCGACCTCTCGATGCGTGGCGTGAAGCTGGACAGCGCCCAGAACATCGCGCTCCGCCGGCGCCTCCTCGAGGCAACGCGCTCCATTCCGGGCGTCGTGAGCGCGACGCGGCAGCTGACGATGCCGTTCTGGAGCGAGTGGGACATGACCTTGTACGTCGCCGGCATCGACTCGACCGACAAGTTAGGCAGCTTCGACCTGAACGGCGTGTCACCCGAGTACTTCAAGACGATGGGCACGCGGATCATCGCGGGTCGGCCGATCAGCGAGGCCGATCGCGATGGCGCGCAGCGGGCGATGGTGGTGAGCGAAGGAATGGCCAAGACGCTCTGGCCGGGCCGCAACGCGATCGGGCAGTGCGTGAAGGTCGGCGCCGACACCGTACCGTGCACGTACGTCGTCGGCATCGCCGAGAACATCAAGGAACGCCACCTCGACGACGATCCAGGCCTCTACTACTACATGTCGATCGAGCAATACCATCCCGACATGGGCGGCCTCTTCGTGCGCACGCGCGGCCCGGCGGCAGACTATCAGGAAACCGTGCGGCGCACGCTGCAGCAGGTGATGCCCGGCTCATCGTACGTGGTCATCACGCCGTTCACGCAGGTCCTGGGCGGCGAGACGCAGTCGTGGCGTCTCGGCGCGACGATGTTCGTAGTGTTCGGCACGCTCGCGCTCGTGTTGGCGGCGATCGGACTCTACAGCGTCATCACCTACAACGTCGCCCAACGGACCCACGAGCTCGGCGTCCGCGCTGCGTTAGGCGCGCGGATGGGCGATCTGGCGCGGCTCGTCGTGCGCGAGGCCATGCAGCTCACGGTTGCCGGCGTCGCGCTTGGCCTGGGGCTCGCGTTGTTCGTGGCGCGGTGGGTCGAGCCGCTGCTGTTCCGCGAGTCGCCGCGCGATCCATGGGTATTCGGCATCGTCGCGGCGGTCCTACTTGCGGTCGCCGCGCTCGCCAGCTTCATGCCGGCGCAGCGCGCCGCGCGCGCGGATCCCATGCAGGCGCTGCGTTCGGA
>DASYXE010000058.1:0-3432 GCA_035935375.1 Gemmatimonadaceae bacterium
GCTGGGGGAAGCGGCGGCGACGCCGCCTGGGGGATGGAACAACATCAATGGTCTGCACGACGGGACCGCCATGCGCGAGACTCGGCGATCAGGAACTCTCCACCCAGAGACAACTGATGTCCTTCCGCTCCCTCAGGCGGCGTCGCCGCCGCTTCCCCCAGCGCAGCGCTTCCCCAAGCGAGCGCCAGCGAGCGCTTCCCTCTTCCCGTTAGTTCACATCTCAGTTCCAGAACTGCCACCGCACACCGTACGTGAGCAGCTGCCGCGGTTGCGCGTAACCGGGTACGATCTCGTAGATCGGTGGGTTGATGCCGTAGATCGAGTGGAAAAAGATCACGGCGTCGAGAATGCGCACCTCGATGCTGCCCACCAGGACGTGGTTGAACACCGCGAACGGCGCGCCGTTGTCGAACGTTTCGTCGGATGTTGTCGTGGGAAACAGCACGTTCTGCCGGAATTCGTGTGCGATCGAGCCGCGGAATCCGAAGTTGCCGCTGGGGAAGCGGCTCAGCCATTTGGTGTCGAGGTACAACTCCTCGCGCGTTTGAACCTGCGGCCGATAATAGCCGTTGTTCGAGTAGCGGACGCCCCACACGTCGGCGCCGATGTCCTTGTAGAACTTCCCGCGAATGGTCCCGTAGATGCCCGTCGCCGGTATGGCGCGGCGCGCGACGAAGCTCGTGTCATACGCCGACAGGCCGGGCACGAACGTCGCGTCGCGGCGCAGAATCCCGCCCGTGAGCCACGCGTTGAACACCTTGAGTCCCGCCTCCAGCCTAACGGCAACCTGCTCTCCGCCGTCGGCGCCGCCCCCGTGCCGGTGCGTCACGGCGCCGGTGACCGAGAAGAAGTCGAGGGGCGTGAACCGCGCCGAGGCTTCCTCGGTCGACGTCGTGTCCGGCCCGCGGTAGTCGGCGAAGAACGACACCGCCAGCTCCTTGCGCTCGTAGGCGAGACGCGCCTCGAGCGAGTTCATCGTACTGTTAGGCAGGACGTGCAGGCGGTCGGCGGCACTGAGCCTGAGCCCCCAGCGCGTGAAGCCCCCGGTGGCCACGAGTTGTTTGGCCGACAACGTCGTGTCGGCGGAATCGGCCGGCGCGAAGTTGAGCTGCGGATGGAAGGTCGAGTGCTCGGCGAACTGTTCCGTCGCCACCATCACCTGGGCCCACGATCCGGAATCGGGATCGCCATATCCCGCGCGAAGGTACGCGTCCGTTCGCGTGCGGTCTTGCTCCGGGACCACGCCGTTCACGCTCGCGACGAGATCCTGGTCCTGTTCGTCGCGCGTGCGGCTCGAGCGAATCGCGTACGCGTCAATGCTCCACGGCCCTTTCGCCCAACCGAGACGGCCCGTGAGCGCGAGCTCGTCACCGCCGCCGATGGTCGGATCGGAGTTCGTCCCATACTGTTGGCCGGCCAACTGCAGCGCCATGCCGTTGCCGTATCGCTTGCCGTAGAAGCCGCGATAGAGGTTCGTGCCTTCGTCGCCCGTCAGGACATCGACGCGCGTGTTGGTCGACGTGCGCTGCACGCGCCAACTGCGCAGATACACGCGCATCTCATCGGCACCGCGCTCGACGGACACCTCCTCGAGCGAGAACAACTGCACCTCGGATGCATCGAGCGCGCCCGGCGAGCGCGGATCGAGGTTCTCGATTTCGATGCCGTCGTAGAAGTAGCGAACGCGCGCCGGATTGCCGAGGTATGCGGCGTACTGCGGCGACGTGATCCATCCCGAGCGGAATGCGGTGACGCCGGGGATCAACTTGAGCAGATCGAGCAGATTGATCGCGCCCGAGGCGAACATCTGATCGCGGTCCCAGTGGTACGGCGAGCCGATGCCGACCAACTGCGGCAGCTCGGCGTGCGCGAGCGGTGCCTTGATCGTGTCCTTCGGGACCCGCGTGGTGTCGGTCGTGGTGTCGGAGCGCGTCGTGTCCGACGGCATGGGGACCGCGTGCTGCGTCGTGTCGGCCTTGGCGCGCGCCGTATCCGCGCGCGTCGTCGTGTCCCGTCGCGTGGTATCGGGGCGCGTCGTGTCACGCGGTGCCGGCACCGCCTGCGCGGCTGCCGTGCCGCCGAGGACGAGCGCGAGCAGCACCACCCACGGCGCGCGCCTAACGGAGCGGCGGGCCAGCGTCAGCGCGCCCTCCCCCGCACCAGCTCGACGAACGTGCCCACCGGGACGCCCGTGGGACCCTTGGGGATGTACGTGAGGTCGGACTCCGAATAGGCGGTACCCGCGATGTCCAGGTGCACCCAGGCGACGTCTTCGGCAAACTCCTTGAGGAACATGGCGGCCGTGCACGCGCCGGCTGGACGGCCCCCGGTGTTCTTGATGTCGGCGACGTCGCTCTTGATGAGGTCCTTGTAGTCGTCGTAGAGCGGCAGCCGCCAGCCGGGCTCGCCCGCGCGCGTCCCGGCGGCGAGCACATCGGACACGAGCGCGTCGTCGGTGCCGAACACGCCGCTCGCGGCGTGGCCTAACGCAATGACGCAGGCGCCGGTGAGCGTCGCGGCGTCGACCACCGCCGACGGCGAGAACCGCCGGGCGTACGACAGCACGTCCGCCAACACCAATCGACCCTCGGCGTCGGTGTTGATCACTTCGATGGTCTTGCCGAAGTGGCTGCGCACCACGTCGCCGGGATTCACGGCGGTGCCCGACGGCATGTTGGTGGTGCTGCCGACCAGGCCGACCACGTTCACCGGCAGCGCGAGCCGCGCGATCGATTCCATCGCGCCTAACACACCGGCCGCACCGCACATGTCGAACTTCATCGCCTCCATGCCCTGCGCGGGCTTGATCGAGATGCCGCCGGAATCGAAGCACAGTCCCTTGCCAACGAGCGCGATCGGCCTGGTGCCGGCCGGGCCGTGCATGTACTCGAGCGTGATGAGCTTGGGATCCTGCGGCGTGCCCTGCGCCACGCACAGAAACGAGCCCATCTTTTCTTGTTCCATCTCGGCGCGGCCGAGGATGGTGACCCGCATCCCGTGGCGCGCCGCGATCTCGCGTGCCGTGTCGGCGAGGTAGGACGGCGTGCACAGATTCCCCGGCATCATGGCCAGCCGGCGCGCGAGCGCCACGCCTTCGCCGATCGCGGTGCCGCGTTCGACGGCCTGGGTGGCGGTGGCGTCGTCGCACAGGATCACCGCCGACTCGAGCTCGGGGCGGCGCTCGTCTGCCGGCGGCGGCGTTTTGAGGTCCGCGTATTCCCAGGCGCCCGCGAGCAGGCCGACGGTCACCGCCTCGGCCGTGTCGGCGTTGCGTCCGCCGTCGTACCATGCGAGCGCACCCACGCCGAGCTTGCGCGCCTGGCGCGCGGCGATGCTCGCGGCGCGACGCAACGCGCCGGGCGCGTCGGACGGGTCGCCTAACCCAACGAGCAGCACGCGCTGCGGCGGCGCGCCACCGGCGGCGCCCGACAG
>DASYXE010000059.1:0-8305 GCA_035935375.1 Gemmatimonadaceae bacterium
CCTGGGGGAAGCGGCCTGACAGCCTGGGGGAAGTGGCTGTGCCTGAGGGAAACTCTGGAGGCAGTCCCCCGTCCCCCAGGCGGCGCCAGCCGCCGCTTCCCCCAGCGCGCCTCCGGCGCGCGCTTCCCTCTACCGTACCCAGATCACCCACGAGCTCGACGTGATCCGCAAGCTCGGCATGGCCGGCTACTTCCTGATCGTCTGGGACATCGTCCGGTTCTCGCGCCGCGAAGGCATCCTCTGCCAGGGCCGAGGCTCCGCCGCCAACTCCGTCGTCTGCTTCTGCCTCGGCATCACCGCCGTCGATCCGGTCAAGTTAGGCCTGCTCTTCGAGCGCTTCCTGAGCGAAGACCGCGAAGGCGCCCCCGACATCGACATCGACTTCGCCCACCGCGACCGCGAGCGCGTGTTGCAGTACGTGTACGACCGCTACGGCCGCGAGCACGCCGCCATGGTGTGCGAGCAGATCACTTATCGCACGAAATCCGCGATCCGCGACGCCGCCCGCGTGTTGGGCTTCTCGGTGGAGCAAGCGGATGCACTGTCGCTCCACAGCGACCACTTCCAGGAGGAGGAACGCCCCACGCCCGCCTCGTCGGCGGCCACGCCTAACGCAGCCACCCCGCCCCCTTCCCCCTTCCCCCTTCCCCCAGGCGACACCGTCGCCGCTTCCCTCGATGTCGCCGACCGCCGTGTCCGCGCCCTCCCGGCCATCGTCCGCGGCCTGCGCCGCATCCCCCGCCACCGCTCGATCCACGTCGGCGGCTTCGTCCTGACGGAAGAGCCGCTCGCGCACACGGTCCCCGTCGAACCCGCCGCCATGGATGCCCGCACCGTCATCCAATGGGAGAAGGACGACGTCGAAATCATGGGCCTCGTGAAAATCGATCTCCTGGGGCTCGGCATGCTCACGCTCATCCAGGATTGCCTGCTCTACATCCGCGACACGCGCGGCCACGTGATCGATCTCGCCCAACTCGACTCCACCGACCAGGCGGTGTACGACGACCTCTGCCGCGCCGATACGATCGGCGTCTTCCAGGTCGAGAGCCGCGCGCAGATGAACACGCTGCCGCGACTCAAGCCGCGGTGCTTCTACGACCTCGTCGTCGAAGTCGCGATCATCCGGCCGGGCCCGATCCAGGGCGAGATGGTGCACCCGTATCTCCGGCGCCGCGCCGGCGACGAGGAGGTGACGTACCCACACCCGTCCGTCGCCCCGATCCTCGAGCGCACGTTAGGCGTGCCGCTGTTTCAAGAGCAGGGCATGCAGGTGGCGATCGCCGCCGCCGGCTTCACGCCCGGCGAGGCCGATGCCCTGCGCCGCGCGATGGGCCACAAGCGCAGCCACGAGCGCATGGCCGCGATCTGCGAGCGGCTCATCGAGGGCATGAAGCGCAACGGGATTCCCGAGGAGACCGCGCGCCGGATTTACAAGCAGATCACCGCCTTCGCCGACTACGGCTTCCCCGAGTCGCACGCGGCGAGCTTCGCGCTGCTCGTGTACGCGAGCGCGTACCTCAAGCACTACTACGCGCCCGAGTTCACCGCGGCGATTCTCAATGCCCAACCGATGGGCTTCTATTCGCCCGGCACGATCATCGAAGACGCGCGCCGCCACGGCGTGCCCATCCAGCCCGTCGACGCCGCGCGCTCGGCGTTCGACTGCACGCTGGAGCGGGATGCGGCAACGCCCACGGCGTCGCCCGCCGTGCGCCTCGGATTCCGGCTCGTCAAGGGACTCGGCTCCCGCTCGCGGGATTCGCTCGAGGCCGCGCTGCGCGACGGCGGCCCGTTCCAATCCATTGCCGACTTCGTTAGGCGGTCGGGGCTCGACCGCCGCGCGCTCCGCGCGGTGGCCGAATCGGGCGCGCTGGACAGCTTCGTCCCCGACGAGCCGGACGCCCGCCGGCGCCGCGCCGCGATCTGGCGGATGCTCGAAACGCTGCGCGGGGAAGCCGGCGCGCTGGCGCCCAACCGCCCCAAGCTCGACGTACCGGCCAGCGTGGCCGCCATGTCGCCGCTCGAGCTCACCGCCGCCGATTACCGGCTCACCGGCGTGTCGTTCCACGGCCACCCGCTCAAGCACCTCCGGCCGCTGCTCGCGCCTAACGGAGTGCGCACCGCGCGTGAGGTGCTCGCACTCCCCGATGGCTCGCGCGACGTGGCGGTGGCCGGGCTCGTGATCTGCCGGCAGCGGCCGGGCACGGCCAAAGGATTCGTCTTCCTCACGCTGGAAGACGAGACCGGGCTCGTGAACGTGGTGGTGACGCCGAAGCAGTTCGACCGCCAGGCGCTGCTCATCACGACGGCGCCGCTGCTGCTCGTGCGTGGCGCCCTGCAGGTGGAGCAGCGCGTGGTCAATCTGCGCGGCGAGATGTTTCGCGCCCTGCGCATCGAGGTGGGGGCCGAGGGCGTGCGCCCCCACGACTTTCGTTAGGCGACGGGCCGGCCGCCCGGCCGGTCAGTACCGCCGGCGCCGATGGCCCGCGCGCTGGCGCAGCAGGAACAACCCGAGGAGCAGCGAGCCCAACCCGATCATCGCGTACGCCGGCATCATCGTCGCCGTCTTGGGCGGTACCAGCCCCTCCTCTCTCGCCTCGTCAGCCGTCAACCGCGGCACCCGCCCCGCCGCATAGCGCCGGGTATGCGCCGGCGACGCCGTGCCCCCGGCCGCCGGCACCCCGCGATTGGCCACCGGCCCGGCGCCTAACGGCGCCGCCGTCGAATCGGCGAGCGCGCCCGCCGACGTCTCGACGATCGGCGCGACCCCGACCGGATCGGCCGGGAACGGAATCACGCTGGGATCGAGCGACGCTTCCTTCGAGTGCTTGATGTGCAGAACCGCCGCCACCAACCCGGCGAACAGTCCGCCGCCGAAGGCGCCCGCAACCTGCCCGTTGTCGTTCGAATCGGGGAACTTGCACTCGCACACCTGGGCGTACGCACCAGACGTGAGCGTAGTACTCACGATGAGCGCCAGCGAAGCCGCCGCGACGGATTTTCGTAGCTGCATTGTGTACTCGGAGTGAAACGGACTGCAGGGAAGAACGGTCGGCTGTCCCACCACGACGCTTGGAAGGAACGACTCGTCGCGATTACCACCACCCAAGGATCCCGACACCGGCATCGAAGATCGAGCTAGCCGCCGGCGTGCCGAACCAGTGCTAAGGAAATGCCAAAGGCGAAAAAAAACAAGACGGGGGAGCTAAATAACGTTACAAGTGCCGAAACGGCCCGTAACAACCCCCCATCCACTTTCCGCGCCGCCGGGTACCTTACCAAGCAGCACTGGGCGCCGACGTCCGATGCCGGCCTGGTGACCACACCGGCGAGCGCCGCCATCAAGCGGAGGAAGTCATGAGAGCACTTCGTGTTGCCGGCATCCTCGCCTCGACTCTCGCCACGCTGGCCGCCACGTCACCGGCGCAATCGAACGCCTCAACCGACAGCGTCCGAGCGGCGCACAGCGACACGTCGCGCGTCGCAAGCGCGACACGCGCAGCCGACTCGTTGGGCACCGTTGACCAGCGCGCGACCACCGTTGGACACACCGTCGTGATGCGCGACGCCAACACCGTCCTGTCGCGACGCTCCGACGACACGACGCAGTACGAGAACCTCCTCGGCACGATCCGCGTGCAAGCGGTGAACGACGGCGCGAGCTACGTGGTCCTCGAGGACGGCACGATCTGGAAGGTGGCGCTGGCCGACCGCCCCCGCGTCGACCAATGGAAAGCGGGCGACCAAGTGATCGTGCGCTCCGCGCCAATCGTCGAGGGCAAGGATTTTCGCTTCCGGCTGGTCAACGGCCGCGACGAATCCGACGTGCTCGTCGCGTTCCGCGGATACGAGCAGCCGGCGGACTAACGGACGCCGGCGCGCCCGGGCGCTCATGCGGCGGCGGCGCGGCCGACGCGGAACGACAACGGCCAGCGCACATCCAGCGGGGTGTGCGCGTCGGGCCACAAGGGTGCGATCGCCTGCTCGACCTCGAGCACGGGATCGCGCCCTTCGCGTTCCTGCAGCACGCGCGTGGCGGACCACGTCCGCAGATAGCCGAGTACGTGATCGCGCGTCCAGGACGCGACGATCGAGATCGACGGGGCGGCGATCTCGTCGAACGGAAACGGGACATCGCGATACCCCCGGTCCACGAGCTTTCGCTCGGGCGCCCAGGCGTCGCGCAGCGTCTCGAAGTAGTAGCCGTCGATCACGCGGTCGATCGCCGGCGTGATCCGGATGAGCGAGTAACACCACGCGGCCACGACACCGTCGCGCCGCAACACCCGCCTGACCTCGGCGAAGAACGTGGCCGTGTCGAACCAGTGCAGCGCCTGCGCGACCGTCACGACATCCACGGAGCTCGACTGGATCGCCGCCTCCTCCGCGCGCATGCGCGCATAGTGCACGTTGGGCAGAGCCTGTGCGTGGGCCAGTTGCGGCGCGCTGGCGTCGGTGGCCACGACGCGCTCGACGTGCGGCGCGATGCCTAACGCCGCCTGGCCGTTGCCCGTCGCGCAATCCCATGCCGTCGTCGCGCCGGGCGCGAGACCGGCCAGCCACGCAAAGAGCTCGTCCGGATAGGTCGGCCGGAAATCGGCGTACGCGGCCGCTTGCCGCGAGAAATAATCCTTGAACGCGTTCACGCGTCGCGTTGGGCGACGCGCCGGGGCGCGGCCGCTTTCTTCTTTCTCCGCGCACGCGGTGCGAGAATGGTGCCCCGGCACTTCGGCGACCCGCACCGGCACGGATAGAGCTTCTCGTCATCGTCGCCGGCGTCGTCTTCGCGCTCGTACTGGTAGTCGTACACCAGCTCGTCGCCCGGAGGAATCGTGCGCAGCGCTTCGATCCAGATGCGGCCGTCGTCGATCACCGCTTCGCAGTTGGGATCGCACGAGTGATTGATGAAGCGCGCGTCGTTCCCGTTGACCGCGGCGTCGACGCACGTCTTGCGATCGAGCGTGAACAAGAACGTGTGGTGGCGCGCCATGCGCTCGTCGTCGTAGCGGCGGTCCGCTTCCTCGTGGGACACGTGTTCGCCGGTGTATTCGATGATGCGCGTACCCTTGCGGATCTGGCGACGGGCGAAGGCGCCGCGCCCTTGAATGGGCGAGCTCCGGATCTCGAAGTATGGATTGTGTGATGGCTTCGGCATGACACACGAACGGCTGGGTTCAGCTCGCACCTAGAGCGACCGGTCGGGCGTCACGCGTACGCGCGGCATCTGGTCGCCTAACGATTGGTCCGGCGTGAAATCTTCGCCCGGGTTGACGAAGCGGTCCACCTCCAGCCCGTACTGCTTGTCGTACAGCTGGCGGTAGCGCCCGTGCGCGGCGAGCAGCTCGTCCTGCGTGCCGCGCTCCACGATGCGGCCTTCCTCGAGCACGAGGATCTGGTCGGCGCTGGCGATGGTCGACAGCCGGTGCGCAATCACGAACGTGGTGCGGCCGCGGCGCAGCCGGCGCAGACCGTCGCGGATGAGCGCCTCGCTCTCGCTATCCAAGCTCGACGTGGCTTCATCGAGAATGAGGATGCGCGGGTCGGCCAAAATCGCGCGCGCGATTGCGACGCGCTGGCGCTCGCCGCCCGAGAGACGCACGCCGCGCTCTCCCACCACCGTGTCGAAACCGTCGGCGAAGCGGTTGATGAATTCGTCGCAGTGCGCAGCCCGGGCCGCGGCCACGATCTCTTCCATCGACGCCCCGGGCTTGGAAAAGCCAATGTTCTCGGCGATGGTGCCGTCGAACAGAAAGTTGTCCTGCAGCACGACGCCGAGGTGCGACCGGTACTCGCCTAACCGAAGATCGGCCAGGTCGCGCCCGTCGATCAAGATGCGACCCGACTGCGGGTGGTTGAACGCCATGATCAGGCTGATGAGCGTGCTCTTGCCCGCGCCGCTCGACCCGACGAGCGCGGTGGTCGAGCCCGCCGGCGAGTGGAACGAGATGTCGCGAAGCACCGGAACGTTCTCGGCGTACGCAAAGCTCACGTCCTCGAATCGCACGTCGCCCTCGACATCTGGCACGTGACCGCGCTCGGCGTCGTGCTCGTCTTCCGTGGGCATCATGCGGATTTCGCGGATGCGGTCGAGCCCCGCGAACGCCTCGCTGACCTGCGTGCCGATGGACGCAATCTGCACGAGCGGCGCGGCAACCAGGCCGATGAACAACACGTACGTGAAGAAATCGCCGAGCGTCATCGTGCCGGAGAGAATCGCATGGCCGCCCACGACGATCATCAACACGCCGACCCCGCCGACAATGACCGTCGTGAATGCCGTGAGCGCCGACACGCCGGTGATCGTCCGCGCGATGTTGCGCAGCAGCTTGTGCACGCCGCGCGCGAACACGAGTTGTTCACGGCGCTCGGCGATGTAGGTCTTGACCACGCGGATGCCGCTCAACGACTGGGCGAGCCGGCCCGTGACGTCGGCCGTGATGACGCTCCGCTCGCGGAAGATCGGCCGCAGCTTGGTGAACGCCAGCGCCATGCCGCCGGCGAACGTGAGCAGAATGAGCAGCGTGATGGTCGTGAGCGCCCAGTTGAGCCAGAAGAGCACGACTAACGCAAGCACCGCGGTCACGAGTCCGCCGATCAACTGCACGAGGCCCGTGCCCACCAGGTTCCGGATGCCTTCGGCGTCGTTCAGGATGCGCGAGATGAGAATGCCCGTTTGCGTGCCGTCGAAATACGAGACGGGCAGGCGCAGCACGTGTTCGTTCACGCGCTTGCGCATGTCGGCGATCGCGCGTTGGGCGGCGACGCTCATCACTTGCGAGAGCGCGAAGGTGGTGCCGGCTTGCAGCAGCGTCGCGGCCACCACGACCAACGCGATCGGCGTCAGGAGATACGCCTGGTGCTGGCCGATGACTCGATCAATGAGGATTTTGGGACTGGCGGGCAGCACCAGACCCGCGAGCCGGTTCACGAGCATCAACGCGAGCCCAAGCGCGAGCTGGCTGCGATGGTGCCCGATCAGCTCGCGCGCCTCGGCCCAGGCGTTGTTCATGTTCACTTTCTTCTTTTCCGGCTCCCCGCGCGATGCGCCGGGGCGCGCGCGGCGTTGCTCGTGTGCGATGCGCGTGGCTGGGGTTGTCATCATTCACGCAATATAGACGTCGCTGTCGACGCTCGCCGTCCTCCGATGCGCCGCTACTTCACGCCAAGTTGCTTGGCGACGCGCTGCGTTTGATTGGCGAATATCTCGCGCGCAGTCGCGCTGTCGGACACGAACCACTCGGCGTTCCGAAATGCGCGCTCCGAGATGTCCTTGCGGTAGCGCTCGAGATACGGCTTCACTTTCGCAAAAAGTAGCAGACCTTCGCCGCTCGTCTCGGCCAGGAAGTCGGAGTGAATGATGCCGTGACGCGCCATGCCATACACCATTTCCCAGTATGTCGTCGTCTGCCGGTAGGCCGCGTTGAGCGGATGACTGCCTTTCGTGACGTCGGCGAGCTCCTCGTACGACTTGGGCAGGAACTCGCGAATCTGCTGGCGTGAAACGCGCATGGTGGGTTCGCGCCGCAGCTCGTACAGCCTGAGAACCAACTCGGCGTCGTGGTGATCGGGGAAGTCTTTGGGCATGGGAAATCACGTGGCGTCGGGACGTAATGGCGCAGCCGCATCGCAGCAACTGCGAGGACGTCATCAATTTATCCGACCGCGAGCGAGTGTGGCGCAGGTCGCAAAGCGGTCACAATGACGCAGCTGAGCTCGGCGGAACCGCGAGCTCGCGGCGGCTGAATATTTCTGTGTCGGGAATGGGTCTTGCCCCTCTGGGCAACTCATGGTAGCTAACCCATGTAGGCAGTCCCTTCCTGGGCGACCGGGCGCATGGACCTGACGACGTGGATTCTTGTCGGATGCGCCATCGTGGCGCTCGTGATCGCGACGCTGATCGTGCGCCGCAAGCGCGGAGCGCATCGTATCGAGTCGCTGCCGCCCCTCGTGTTCGAGGTACATGATCGACGCGAGCCGTTGCTCAGACCCGCGGCGTTTCGCGTCTCGGGGCCGGTGCAGGCGTACGCAGCGCCTCCTGCGCCCGAGCCCGTGCGCGTTTACGAACCGCCGCCCGCGGAGCCGTGGCCCTACGCCCCGGCGGACGGGCGCACCGTCGAAATGCCGCGCGGCGGCGTCACGACTAACGGATACCTGCCGGGGCGCCTCGAGATCACGGGCGGACCGCACCGCGGCGAAGCGATCCGCTTCCCGTGCCTCGACGGCGGCAGCAGTGCCGACTACACCCTCGGTCGCGGCGACGGGCCGCCGCGCACGCACATCCGTCTGCCGGTGACCACCGTCA
>DASYXE010000060.1:0-4377 GCA_035935375.1 Gemmatimonadaceae bacterium
AGGGGTGGAAGGACATCAGTTGTCCCTGGGTGGAGAGTCTCGAATCGCCGAGGCTCGCGCGCCTGGCACTCACGTCGTGCAGACCATTGATGTTGTTCCACCCCTCAGGCGGCGTCGCCGCCGCTTCCCTCAGCGCAGCGCTTCCCCAAGCGAGCGCCAGCGAGCGCTTCCCCATTCCCCATCTCCACTATCATAGTTTCAGATGCACCTCACTAGAGATCGGTGACCCGGCAGCCGCTGGCCGCGGAGCGGTACGCCGCTTCGAGCACGGCCGCCACGTCGCGGATGTCTTGCAGATGTGGCTCCGCCGAGCCGGTGTCCATCGCATTGGCGAACGCTCCGAACAACCCCGCGAACCATCCGGGATACGACGACTTGTCGAGCTCCGCCGAATAGTCGTACGACGTCACGTCGCCATCGCGCTCGAGTCGCAGGATACCGCCGACCCATTCGATCGATCCGCGCTCGCCGACGAAGCGCACGCGGTTCTCGCGGTGCCGCGCCGCCCACGTCAGAAACATGATGCCTAACCGCTCCGGGTACTCGAACAGGAGCTGCGCGCTGTCCTCGACGTCGTAGTCCGCGTGGCGCAACTGGCCCGTCCACGCGCGCACAGACTCCGGCATGCCGGCGGCATCGAGCATCTGATAGATGAGATGCGTCCCGTGGTCCAGCAGCACGCCGCCGCGGCTGTGCTCGGCGAGACCACGCCACGGCGTTTCGGTTGCCGCGCCGGTTCCCCGATCCGCCATCAGGCGGTGCACCTGGAACTCGGCCAGGTGCCAGCGGCCGATGGCGCCGTGGTGCAGCCACTCGCGCACCTTGAGCCACACCGGGTTGTACCGGTACTGGTGACACGGCATCACCACGCGGTTCGCCGCACGCGCGGCCGCCGAGATGCGCGCGGCTTCGACGCGGTTCAGGGCGACCGGCTTCTCGCACATCACATGGTAGCCTTGCTCCAACGCCCACAGCGTGATCTCGAGGTGCGAGGCCGTGGGCGTGCAGATGTCGACGAAGTCGATGGGGCCTGCATCGCGAACATCATCGAGCCGCCCGAAGTGCGGAACGCCCGCCACCGGGGCGACGTCGGTGCCGCCGTCCATCGTCGCCACGATCGTGAAGCGCGTGCTGACTAACGGATCACGCGCGAAGCCGGGCAGGTGGGCGCTGCGGGCGATGCCACCGAGTCCGATGACGGCGCCCCGATAGACGCGCGGCGCCGGGACAGGTCCCGGCGCCGATGGACGGGGGGTGAGCTCGCTGATCCGCGGCGCGGAGGTCGGCGTCGGTCTCAATTGCGCACCGCCATTTCCGACGCTTCCGTCAACACGTCCTTCATGGTCGCCAACGCGTCCATGGCCAGCTCTTCCGGAATGACTAACGGCGGATTGATGCGCACCTCGGGATTGTAGATCATCGCCAGCACGCCGCGCGACAGCAGCGTGTCGAAAATCCAGCGCGTGACCTTCTTGTCGAGGAGCGTCCGCGTTCCCGGTACCACGAGGTCCATGCCGATCATGAGGCCGCGTCCGCGCACGTCGCTCACGATCGGAATTTCGCCCTCCCACTTCTGCATCTCGGTCATCATCTTCTCGCCGAGATCGCGGCTGTGGGCGACGAGGTTCTCCTCGAGAATCGTTTCGAGTGTGGCGCGCGCCGCCGCGGCCGCCATCGGATTCCCACCGTAGCTCGACGAGCTGCCGCTCGGATTCGCCCACGGCTTCGCGAATGCGACCTCGTCGCGAATGAGCAGGCCGCTCATGGGGAATCCGCCGCCGAATCCCTTGCCCACGCTCATGATGTCGGGAACAATGCCTTCGTGCTCGACCCCCCACATTTTGCCGGTGCGCCCGAAGCCCGTGATCATCTCGTCGGCGATGAGCAGCGCGTCCAACTCGTCCGCGAGCTCCCGTAGCGCCTTCAAGAAACCGATGGGCGGCACGATGTTGCCCGCCGTGCCTTGAATCGGCTCGACGATGATCGCCGCGATGTTACCCGCCGTTTCGAGCTCGATCTTCTTGCGCAGAAAATCGACGCAGGCCCAGTCGCAGGCAGGGAAATTCTTTTCGAAGGGGCAGCGCGAGCAGGACGCGTACGGCGACGAATAGCGGCCCGGCATGAGCGGGCCGAGTCCATGCTTGAACGTGCTGCCTAACAACGGAAGCACGCCCGCGGTCTTGCCGTGAAAGCCGCCCCAGAAGCCGACGAACTCATCCTTCCCGGTATACGACTTGGCGAGGCGGAGCGCGGATTCCACGGCCTCGGCGCCGCTCGAATAGAACTGCGTGCGGTTCACATCGCCCGGCGCGAGCTCGGCCAGCATGCGCACGAGCACGGAGCGGTTTTCCGACGTGAAGCTGCCCACGTGGATCCGCGACACCTGCTTCTGGAGGGCCGCGACGTAACGCGGATGGGCATAGCCGAGGCTTGCCACCCCAATGCCGGCCATGAGATCGATGTATCGGTTGCCATCGACGTCATACAGCACCGCGCCTTCGCCGCGGTCGATGCAAATCTTGCTGAACAACGCGAAGCTCTGCGCCCCAGGCGCAAGGAATTCCTGCTCCGCGTCAAAGATTTCTCTGGATTTCTCACCGGCTAGCCAGGCGGGTGATGCGGTTTCCGTCACAAATACCTTCCGAGGAGGGTGAATTGGAGCAGCGGGCGGGCGGATCGACGGCACGCAAAGCGGGTGAGGGGCGACGTGGCAAACACGCGGTGCGCCATTCCGCACCAGCAGGCCCGTCTCCTCACCTTGAGCAGGGGGAAAGGTGACGGAGTGGTGGTCGGTACGCCAGCGAGCGAGGACGATATTAAGTCTTTTTTGCGCCGCTGCCTACCCCTTGCCCTAGGCCAGTTTGCCCGCACCACCGCGGCCCTCGGTGGGCGAGGTCAGCGCTCGTCGAGGACGCGCTTGAGCTCGTCGATCGTCGGCTCGATTTCTCGCGGCGGGTTGGACGCCCCGCCAGCGGCCTGGGCGCTATCGTGATACCGCACGACGGCGTCAGGGTCCTTGAGCAGATGGCCCGTGAGCACGCACACGATCTCGTCGGCCGGGTCGATCACGCCATCGCGGACCATGCGTCGCACACCGGCAACGGACGCCGCGCTCGCGGGTTCGCATCCGATGCCGGCGGCGTCGATGGCCGCCTTGGCATCGAGAATGTCCTCGTCGGGCACGCTGGTGACGATGCCGTCGGTCACACGGACCGCACGCACCGCGCGCAGATACGAGGCGGGATCGCCGATGTTGATGGCGGTCGCGACCGTGTTAGGCGTGACGGGTCGGAGCGATGTGAAGCCGTGGTCGAACGCGCGCGCAAACGGTGCTGCGCCCTCCGCCTGCACGGCGAGCAGACGCGGGAGGCGGTGGATCAGTCCCGCCTCGCGCGCGGCGACTAACGCCATCCCGAATGCGGCAGTGTTGCCGAGATTCCCCGCCGGGAGAGCAATCCAGTCGGGTGCCTGCCAACCGCATTGCTCGAGCATCTCGAGGACGATGGTTTTCTGCCCCTCGAGACGATACGGGTTGATCGAATTGACCAGGTAGACGCCGAGCTCGCGGGCGGCGCTGCGCGCGAGTGACAAGCAGGCATCGAAGTCGCCGCGCACGAGCAACGTGCGCGCGCCGTACGCCAGCGCCTGCGCGAGTTTGCCCATCGCGACCTTGCCGGCGGGGATGAACACGAGCGCTGGAATGCCCGCTCGCGCAGCGTAGGCAGCGAGCGATGCAGCCGTGTTGCCCGTGGATGCGCACGCCACCGCGCGTGCCCGCAGCCGTCGCGCGTGCGTGACGCCCACTGTCATCCCGCGATCCTTGAACGAACCGGTGGGATTGAGCCCTTCGTGTTTCACGCGGAGCGTTGGGCAACCAGCCCACCGCGCCGCGCCGAGCGCGGGCACCAGGGGCGTATTGCCTTCTGGAAAGGACACGATGTCGTCGGTGCAGGCGGCGAGCATCTCGCGATATCGCCAGACGCCGGAGGCATCGGGTCCGTCGACGGCACCGCGCCGTGTCGCGAACAGTTGGCGGAGGGCGTCGCCCCGAATCGCGAGTGGCGGCGCGACAAGCTCGAGCAGTCCGCCGCACGCGGGGCACTCGACGTCGAGCGAATCGGCGGGCACCGCGGTGTCGCAGCGCGAGCACTGCATTATCAGAGCTTCGTCAGCGTCTTGCATTGAATCCGCAGGATCCGGGTTCCGTGGTCGTGGAAACTAGCTCGAAACGTGCCGATGGGGCTGGTGGTCATTCTACAAGAGCGAGCCGGCGATTGCCCGAACGACGCGCGTCTCGCTACACTGTACCGAGCCCCTGCACGCCCCACCTTCCTCACGTGGAATTTGGCACATGACGCACCCATTCCGTCGGGCCGC
>DASYXE010000061.1:0-2884 GCA_035935375.1 Gemmatimonadaceae bacterium
GATCGGTGACCGGATCGTTGTGCCACGGCGTTAGGCGAAAGAGATAGCTGCTTCCGGCCCACGCGAATCCCGCGCCGCGCTCGGTGATGATGAAACCGCCGCGCGGATTGGCGATGACGTTCGACCACGGCGCCGGCGGGACGTGATCGCCGCGAACGGTGATCTCGTACGCGCCGTCGGGCGCGATGCCGCCGAAGCCGTTGGAGCCGGGCGCAGGCGTCGGTTCACCGCCGCTCGTGCCGGACACGCGCCGAGAGGCTTGGAACACGCCCAGCGCTTTCGACTTCACCGCGAAACGGTGACGCGAACCAAATCCCCGCAGGGGACGCACGGCCTGCGCCGCGCGTCGTCCGGATGCCCGCAGCGGCGTGGAGAATTCGCCGCCCTCATCCTCGTCACGCTCGTCCGCCGGCTTGGACGCCTCGATGATCCGGCCGAGCGATCGGCCGTCGCACGGGACGTGCACGCGCGCCGTCGCGCGCAGCATCAGCAGGTCCGCGGCGCTCAGCAGATCCCGGCGTCGCACGAATGCCCCACCCGGCCGGTCGGTAATGCTCGAGTCGCTCGACGCGAACAACGTGGCAATGATCTGGTCGTTCAGCACCTGCATGTACGTGTGCGCCTGTTCGTTGAGCACCACGAGATCGACCGTCATGCCATGGCGTCGCCAGAAGTGATGCGCCGCGAAGAGTTGGCGTAACGTGGGCAGGCCTTCCGCCGAGTCGATCGTCGCCAGCACGATCGGCCAGTCACCCGAGATTCCGTTAGCCCAGAGCCGGGCCTGCGAGCCGTCGTTCCGGCGGAGCTCCGACTGCGGCGCGCGCAGTTCCGGACACGAGTAGAAGAGGTGACCCGCCAACTCCTGGAATCCGGCTGCGTCCGCCGGGCTGATCTTGAGCTCGTTCAATTCGACCTGCGCGGACGTCCACGCCAGGTCGAGCGCCCGCTGCGCCGCGTGTGGATCGTGGTAGCGACCCGCGAGCTCGAACGCACGCTCGCGGCTCGTCGCGACGAGCGTGGTGAACGCCACCGATGCCGACTGGCCCGGCCCCAATCGAACGCGCGTGCGCAGCGCAAAGATCGGATCGAGCACGGCGCCCGTCGTGCCGGAGAGCGCACCGTCGGTTTCGAGCGCAACCGGATCGCGCGTCGAGCGCCCGCGGCCGAGGAATCGCGCGCGATCGGTCTCGCAGCTCGTTAGGCCGACGCGCTCCGCGCCGGTGTCCACGACGTGCACGCACCACAGCGCCCGGTCGTCGGGCGAGCGCGGACGACGAATGGCCGTGATCGCCGAGCACCACGCGTGCCACTCCGTCTCGACGAACAAATTCCCGAACGCCGGATGTGCCCGGTCCGCATCCGGCGGCGCAAGGACGATCTCGCCGTAACTCGTCAGCTCGACGTCGCGCGATTCGTCCGAGTTGTTGGTCACGACGACCCGCCTCACTTCAGCCGCGTCGTCCGGCACGACGCCGATCTCCGTCCGTGTTTCGATGTCGCCGTCGGCGCGATGGAACGTGACGCGATCGGTGGCGAGAAGCGCCTTGTACCGGTCGGCCACGGCGCAGACAGGCTGGTGTGCGGCGGACCACACCGCCCCGCGCGTGATGTCCTTCAGGTAGCAGAATTGTCCGCTCTGATCTCGCGTTCCGTCGGCACGCCAGCGTGTGACCGCGAGATCCTCGAATCGGCTGTAGCCGCCGCCGGCGTGGCTCACCATGATCGTGTACGGCGGACGTCCCAAGAGCGCGATGTGCGGTTGCGACGTATCCGGCGTGTCGATCTCACGCACGGCGGCGCGCTCGATGTCGGAGGCCGGCGGCGCCTCGTCGGCGCGCGAAGCCTGCGTGTCCTGCAGCTCGAGTCGTCGCGGAATGCGCTCGTGCAACAGCAAGCTCGCCGATCGCACCATCGCGTCGGCGTGAAAGCGGCGTTGCCACACGTCGGCGGCGAGCGCGTTAGTAAGTGCAACGAGCCCCATGCCGATGTGATGCGCCATGTAGGTTCGAACCACCGCGTACCGCCGCCCCGGCTCGGGGCGCGAATAGTCGAGGGCGTCGCGGAATCCGTACGGCCCGAGCGCGCCGCTGCGCTCGAGTGTCCGCAGGTTTGCCAGCGCGTCCGGCGGATTCACCATCACGGCGAGCACCGTCGCGTACGGCGCGACCACGAGATCTCGCGCCAGTCCGCGCTTGAGCGCGAGATCGGGAACGCCGAAGGCGCGGTACTGGTACGTGAGGTTCCGGTCGCGGAGGTTGTAGGCGCTCTCGCTGACGCCCCACGGCACACCGCGAGTCGCGCCGTACGCGATTTGCCGGTGCACCACGCCGCGATAGGTCTGGTCGAGGACCGTGAATGGGAGCGACTCCATCACGAGCACGGGCATGAGGTACTCGAACATGCTGCCGCTCCACGATACGAGCGCGGTGGCGCCCGCGGCGTGTGTCAGCGTGCGCCCGAGACGGAACCAGTGCTCGACCGGGACGTCGTTCTTGGCGACGGCAATGAAGCTCGCCAGGCGCGCTTCGGATGCGAGGAGGTCATAGTAGGATCCGTCGAGCGCGTGTGTGCTCTGTTGGTAGCCAATGGCGAACAGCCTGCGCGCCGGGTCGAACAGAAAGCGGAAGTCCATTGCCGCCGCGAACTCCGAGGCGCATCGGGCGATCACCTCGATGCGCGCGAGCAACGAGGCCGCGGCCGGCGAGCCCGTGCTCAGGTGTCGCAGCGTGGCTGTTTCGGGCGCGCCATCGTCCTCGGGCGCGGCGCCCACGAGCTGACGGTGGAGCGCTTCATGCTCGGCGATGCGACGCGTGCCCCAGCGGATCCACTCGGCAACGGGCGCCGTTTCATCAGCCGCGGCCGCGCCGGATTCGAGCGCGCCTAA
>DASYXE010000062.1:0-2859 GCA_035935375.1 Gemmatimonadaceae bacterium
GCGGCCTCTGGAAGTCGACCGATGGCGGCGCCACCTGGAACCGCCTAACGGGCCACGGCCTCCCCACTCGGCCCATGGGCAAAGTCACGTTAGGCGTTAGTCCCGCGAACACGCAGCGCGTGTATGCGCAGATCGAAACCGGCGACGGCGTGCCGTGGCACGGCGCGCCCACCGACACGGGGCGGCTCTGGCGCTCCGATGACGCCGGCGGCTCGTGGAAGCTCGTCAACAGCGACCTGCAGCCGATGGGACGCACGGCGTATTACTCGCGCATGGGCGTCATGCCCGACAACGCCGACGAGGTCTACTTCCTCGCCGCGAACTTCACCAAGACGCTCGACGGCGGCGTCACCATGATCGACCTCGAGGGCGACCAGTTCCCGCGCGGCGACCACCACGACATCTGGATCGATCCGACTAACGGAAACCGGTTCGCGGTCGCGCACGACGGCGGCGTCGCCATCACGATGAACCGCGGCAGGAACTTCCTGCGCGTGCAGCTGCCCATCGCGCAGATGTACCACGTTACGGTCGACAATCGCGTTCCGTACAACGTCTACGGTAACAAGCAGGACGGCACCTCCTACATGGGGCCGAGCAACTCGAAGCTCGGCGCCGATGGCGGGATCTGGCGCGGCGAATGGCGCAGCGTGGGCGGCGGCGAGAGCGGCTTCGCCATTCCCGACACCGTCGATTCGAACCTCGTCTGGTCGAGCGCATCGGGCTCCGGCGCGATCGGCGGCATCGTAGTCAAGTACAGCGTCCCGACGCACATCGTCAACAACGTCGAGGTGTGGCCCGAAAACGTCGCCGGTGCGCCGGCCGACATGGCGAAGTACCGCTTCGTGTGGAACTTCCCCCTCATGATCTCGCCGCACGACCACAACACGGTGTACACGGGATCGCAGGTCGTGCACCGCACGACGAACGGCGGTCAGAGTTGGGACGTGATCAGCCCGGACCTCACGCGCAACGACAAGTCGAAGCAGGGCATTTCCGGCGGCCTCACGCCCGACAACATCGGCGTCGAGTATGCCGACGTCATCTACTGGATCGCCGAGTCGCCGCTGGCCAAGGGCGAGCTGTGGGTCGGGACGAACGACGGCCTCGTGCAACTGACGCGCGATGACGGAAAGACCTGGTCCAACGTCACCAATCTGCCGAGCGGGTATCCGACGTTAGGCACCGTGTCGAGCATCGAGCCGTCGCGCTTCACGCCGGGCACCGCGTACATGGCGATCGATGGCCATCAGGTGAACAGCTTCGATCCGTGGGTCTACCGGACCACGGACTGGGGGAAGACCTGGACGTTGATCACGCACGGCATCGCCAAGTCGCCGATTTCGTACGCGCATACGATCTACGAGGATCCGGCGCGCAAAGGTCTGCTGTACCTCGGCACCGAAGGCGGCATGTACGTGAGCTTCGACGCGGGCGACAATTGGACGCCGTTGCAGGCCGGTTTGCCACACGCGCCGGTGTACGGCGTCACGGTGCAGCCGCACTTCCAGGATCTGGCGATTGGAACGTACGGACGCGGCTTCTGGATTCTGGACGACCTCACGCCGCTGCACCAGTGGAGCCCGGAGCTTGCGTCGAAATCGTTGGCGCTGCTCGAGCCGCGCGCCCAGTATCGCTACCGCGGCGTCGCCGAGCCGGCGACAGAGTTGGATGACATCGTCGCCGGCAAGAATCCCGCGGACGGCGCGACCATCGATTTCTGGGTCAAGTCCGCGCCCAAAGATTCGACCGACAGCGCCAAGGTGACGATCGCCGACAATGCGGGCGCCGTCGTGCGCACGATGAAAGTGAGGTCGCACGATGGACTCAACCGCATCCAATGGGACCTGTACGGTGACGCGACGAAGGAAGCCAAGCTGCGGGCGAGTCCCACGTACATGAACTGGTTCCAGGTGAAGGCGTCGGGCATTCCCGCGCCGGACGTTGGGCGCTTCGCGGTGCTCCAGCCGCCCGGCACATACACGGTGACCGTTGCGTTAGACAGCCTGCACGACACGCAGAAGCTCACCGTGTTGCAGGACCCGGCGAGCGGCGGCACCGAGCAGACGATCGCGGCGCAGAACGCGCTCGAGCGCACGCTCTACGCCGACATCAACGACGCGGTCGATCAGATCAACCAGATGGAGGTCGTGCGGGCGCAGCTCGCCGGACTCGTCACGCTGGCGGGCAACGACTCGACGTTCCGCGATGTGCGCACCGCGAGCGACTCGCTGCGCGACAAGCTGGTGACCGTCGAGCAGCAGCTCGTCCAACTCAAGGTGACGGGTCGCGGGCAGGACGACGTGCGCTGGCCGCCGATGCTATCGGAGAAGTTGACGTATCTGGCCGACGAGGTACAGCGGTCCGACGCGGCGCCCACCGACCAGGCGAAGCAGGTGGCCGAGTTGCTCCACAGCCAGCTGCAGGCCATCAAGACTCAGGTCGCGCAGTTCTTGAAGACGGATGTGACGGCGTTCAACGACAAGATGCGCGGCCGGAACGTCCATCCGATCATCGGCGAGCGGCAGTAGGGTGGGGTTTCGTTAAAGAAAACTGCAACTGCTCGAGAAGGATAACAAAAGGGAAACAAAGGATACCGAAAGTGATCGTGCGGTGCGGGCGGAGAGTGCGTTGCCTAACGGATAGATCGTGGTCGTTTTGTTTAACGAAAGAACACCCTTCTTTCCATTGTGCTCCGCACTCTCCGCCCGCGCCGCACGATCACTTTCGTTATCCTTTGTTTCCCTTTCGTTATCCTTCTCGAGCAGTGCAGTTCTTTAGACGAAACGCCGTCTCCTAGTCCGCGCGCAGCACCCGCACCGGATCGGTCCGCGCCGACCGCAGCGCCGGAAGAAGAGC
>DASYXE010000063.1:0-1842 GCA_035935375.1 Gemmatimonadaceae bacterium
GGAGGCGGATCTCACCGCGGCACGCTTCACCGTCGGCTCGGCGAATGCGCCCGGACAGGCGCGCGCCGCCGTGACGTCGGCGACGAGCCAGTACGCGGCGCAGGGTGCGCAGATCGCCGCCGCGCGCGCGCAGGCGGACCAAGCACAGTCCGACCTCACGCGCATGAAGGAGCTCGCGGCGAAACAGATCGTCTCGAGCCAGCAGCTGGATGCGGCACAGGCCGCGGCCGATGCGGCGAGCGCGAACCTGGAGGCGGTGCAGCGCCAGGCCGCCGCCGGCAACGCCGGTGTGACGAGCGCGCAGGCCGGCGTGCGCGTGGCGCAAGCACGCACGCAAGCGGCGCAGGCCGAGTTGGACGACGCGCGCCTGCAGTTGAGCTACACGGTGATCACGGCGCCGGTGAGCGGCACGGTGTCCAAGAAGCTCATCGAGTTAGGCCAATTGCTCCAGACGGGTCAAACGCTGATGTCGGTGGTGGCGGATACGGGTGTGTGGATCACGGCCAACTTCAAGGAAACGCAGCTGGCCAACATGCGCGTGGGGCAGCCGGTGGAGATCGACGTCGACGCGTATCCGGGATGCACGGCCGAGGGCACGGTGCAGAGTCTGAGCGCGGCGACCGGTGCGCGGTTCGCGCTGCTGCCGCCCGACAACGCGACCGGCAACTTCACCAAGGTGGTGCAGCGCGTGCCGGTGCGCGTCCTGGTGACGAAAGGGTGCGGCGCAGCGCGTCCCTTGCGACAGGGGTTGTCGGTGGTGGCGCACGTGAAAACGGGCTGACCGCTCGCGCCTGACTGAACCCATCTGATCTGACCCCGGACCGGTCGCCCATCCATGGCCGTTACACTTCGACCGTTCGCCCGAGGCGCGCGCGGCGACCTCGTCGCTGCCTGGCCGCCGTTGGTCGCCGACGCCGATCCCTATCGCAATCGCTATCTGATCGCCATTGCGGTCACGCTGGCGTCGGTGCTCGAGCTCATCGACACCTCGATCGTGAACGTCGCCCTGCCCGACATGATGGGCAACCTGGGCGCGACGCTGGACGAAATCGCGTGGGTCTCGACGGGCTACATCATCGCCAACGTCATCGTCATTCCGATGTCGGGCTGGCTGTCGGCGTATTTCGGGCGGCGGAAGTATCTGGCCGGCTCGATCATGTTGTTCGTGGTCGCGTCGTTCCTGTGCGGCGCCGCGCACACGCTCGTCGAGCTCGTCGCGTTTCGCATCGTCCAGGGCGTGGGCGGCGGCGCGCTGTTGTCCACCGCGCAGGCGACGCTGTTCGAGGCGTTTCCGCCCGAGGAGGTCGGCATCGGGCAAGCCATCTTCGGCGTGGGCGTGATGGTCGGTCCGACCATCGGCCCAACGTTAGGCGGGTGGATCGTCGACAACTACCAGTGGCCGTGGATCTTCTACATCAACGTGCCGCTGGGTATCCTCGCGGCGATCCTCGTCCTCACCTACGTGCGGAACGCGTCGCACCAGGAGCGCTCGCGCACCGTGGACGTGGCCGGCATCGCCCTCCTCACCGTCTGCATCGGCTCCCTGCAATGGATGCTGGAACGCGGTGAACGGAACGACTGGTTCGATTCGCGGTTCATCGTCACGCTGCTCGTCGTGTCGATCGCCTCGGGCGTGCTGCTCGTGTGGCGCGAGCTCACGGCCAGAGAGCCGGTCATCGATTTCCGCGTGTTCAAGAGCCGGCAGCTCACGGCCGGTGTGCTGATCGCGGCGATGCTCGGCCTGGCGCTCTATGGGTCGGTCTTCGTACTCCCGATCTTCCTGCAGCAGCTGCACGGCATGACCGCGTGGCAAACGGGCAAGATCATTCTGCCGGGCGCGCT
>DASYXE010000064.1:0-1653 GCA_035935375.1 Gemmatimonadaceae bacterium
TACCTCAAGCTCGAATGCACCCAGATCACCGGGTCGTTCAAGCTGCGCGGTGCGTTCAATACGGTCGCGACGCTCCCGCCCGACGTGCGCGCACGGGGCATCGTCGCGTCGTCGGCCGGTAACCACGGGTTGGGCGTCGCCTGGAGCGCGAACCATTTCCATGCGCCCGCAACCATTTTCATCCCGCGCACGGCCCCCCGCATCAAACGCGACGGCATCGAATCACTCGGCGCCACGGTCAATGCGGACGAGCCACATTATGATGCGGCCATGGCGAAAGCGATTGCGTTCGCCCGCGAGCACGATGCCACCTTCATCCATCCGTGCACCGGCGACGCCCTCATCGCCGGCCAGGGAACGGTGGCGCTCGAAATCCTGGAGGAACTGCCCAACCTCGCCACCCTCGTCACTCCCGTCGGCGGCGCCGGACTACTCGGCGGCTGCGGTGTCCTGTTGAGGCGCGTCGCGCCAACCGCACGCATCGTCGGCGCCCAGAGCGTCAACACTGCGGCTATGGCGCGCTCGCTCGCCGCGTCGTCGCTCGTGTCCATCCCGTCGCTCCCTACCTTGGCCGACGGACTCGCCGGCGACATCGACGACCTTGCCTTCGACATCGGCCGCCACACACTCGACAACATCGTCACGGTCGCCGAATCGAGCGTCGCCAACGCGATCGCCCTGTTGGCGAGAGACGAATCGCTCACGGTAGAAGGCGCCGGCGCGGTTGGCATCGCCGCATTGCTCGAGGGACACGCGCCCGAATGGCCCGGCCCCGTCGCCATCGTCGTGAGCGGCGGCAATATCGACCGGGATCGCCTCGACGCGATCGTCGCCGGCTGACCCCGGCCACCAAGACTCGCCTACTATATTCCGCGACGATCGCCCATGTCGCTGTCAGTTCGATTTCTCGGCACGTCCGCTGCCCGTCCAACGGTGGAACGCGGCGTTTCCTCGCTCGCCATCATCCGCGAGGGAGAGACGCTGCTGTTCGATTGCGGCGAAGGCACGCAGCGGCAGATGATGCGCTACGGCATCTCGTTCGCCCTGTCGGACATCTTTTTCACGCACTTCCACGGCGACCACCTCATCGGTATCGTCGGTCTCTTTCGGACGCTCGCGCTCCAGGGCCGAGTGGAACCGTTTCGTCTGTGGGGACCGCGCGGCGCGGCGCGCGTCCTGCGCGCGGCCGCTCACTTCGGCGTGGACCGCATCGGCTTCCCGGTCGAGATCACGGAGCTCGAGCCGGGGAACAGCGTGGCGCGCAACGGCTACTCGATCGCTGCCATCCCGGTGGACCACCGCGGGGCGACGGCCCTCGCGTACGTGCTGACCGAGGAGGAGCGCCGCGGCCGGTTCAACCCCGAGCTGGCCCGCTCGTTAGGCATCCCGGAAGGCCAGCTCTGGGGCCGCATCCACCACGGCCACCCCGTGACCTTGGACGACGGCCGGGTGATCGCGCCCGAGACGCTCGTGGGGCCGACGCGTCCCGGCCGCCGCGTCGCCCTCTCCGGCGACACTCGGCCTAACGAACAGTTGGGAGAAGCCGCGCGCGGCGCCGACCTGCTCGTGCACGAAGCCACCTTCGGCGACGAGGAAGCGGCGCGCGCCGCCGAAACCGGCCACTCCACCGCGCGCCAAGCCGCGGAGCTCGCC
>DASYXE010000065.1:0-1713 GCA_035935375.1 Gemmatimonadaceae bacterium
GGCCTTGGGGTAAGGAACAACATCAATATCCGCGCGGAATGAGATCCGCGACCCGCGCACGCCCGCGTCCACACTACCGATCCGAAGATCACTGATGTCCTTCCACATCCCAGGCGGCGTCGCTCGCCGCTTCCCCCTTGCCCCAGCGCAGCGCTTCCCTCAGCGCGCGCAAGCGCGCGCTTCCCTCGTCGCTTAACTTTCTGCCAGCTACGTCGCGAGATTTCTATGGCCGGTCACAGTAAATGGAAGCAGATCAAGCACTACAAGGCAGCGGCAGACGCGAAGCGCGGCGCTGTCTTTACCAAGCTCATTCGCGAGATCACCGTCGCGGCGCGGACGGGTGGCGGCGATCCGGGCGGTAATCCGCGGCTGCGCACCGCGATCGAGGCAGCGCGGGCGGCGTCGATGCCCAAGGACAACATCGAGCGCGCGATCAAGAAGGGAACCGGCGAGCTCGAGGGTGTCGAATACCAGGAGATCACCTACGAGGCGTTCGGACCCGGTGGCGTCGCGCTCCTGATTCATACGCTCACGGACAACGCGACGCGCACGGTGGCCGACATTCGCCACAAATTGTCGCGCGGCGGCGGGAATTTGGGCGCGACGAACTCGGTGGCGTGGATGTTCGAACGCAAGGGACTGATTTTCGTGCCGGCGCAGAGTGTCGATGAAGAAACCGCACTCGAGGCCGCGCTCGAAGCAGGCGCCGAGGATCTCACGCGCGAAGACGACCGCTACGTGATCTCGACGGATCCGTCCACGCTGCACGCGGTGAAGGCGGCGCTCGACGCGAAGCACATCGCCAACGACGGCGCCGAGATCGCGATGATTCCGAAGACCACGGTGCACGTCGAGGGCAAGACGGCCGAGACGCTGCTCAAGTTGATGGAAGAGCTGGACGATCTGGACGACGTGCAGAAGGTGGAAGCCAACTTCGACATCGACCTCGCCGAAATGGCGAAGGCGTGAGCGCGACGGCGTGATTGTTTTAGGCATCGATCCGGGCACGGCCGCCACGGGCTACGGCGTGGTGACGGATCATTCGGGGGAGCCGCGCGGCTCCCTTTCGCTTGTCGAGTGCGGCGTGATTCGCACGACGCCGCGCGACGGCCTGAGCGTGCGATTGTGCGGCCTGTACGACGAGGTGCGCGCGATCATCGCGCGCCACACGCCCGACGTGCTGGCCATCGAAGATGTGTTCTACGCCAAGAACGTGCGCACCACGGTCGTGCTCGGACACGCGCGCGGCGTGATCCTGTTGGCTGCACAACAGAGCGGCATGGCGATCGCCGAGTATCCGCCGGCCGAGATCAAGAAGACGGTCGTCGGCGCGGGCGCGGCAACGAAGGAGCAGGTCCAGTTCATGGTCGCGCGGCTGCTGCGCCTCAAGAGCGCGCCGCAGCCTCACGACGCCGCCGATGGTGTGGCGGCCGCGCTCGCGTACCTGTTGACGGCGCGCGTCCCGCGGCTGGAGCGTGTGCGATGATCGCGCAGGTAAGCGGCACGCTGGTGGCCAAGGATTTGGACCGCGTGGAAGTGATGACCGCGGGCGGCGTCGCCTACGAGCTCGTCATTCCGTTAGGCGCGTACGAGCAGCTGCCGCGGTTGGGCGACGCGGTGACGCTGCAGACGCACGTCGTGGTGCGCGACGACGCGTGGATGCTGTTCGGCTTCACCAGTACGCACGAGAAGCGCGTCTTCCAGCGGCTGCTC
>DASYXE010000066.1:0-21591 GCA_035935375.1 Gemmatimonadaceae bacterium
GGCGGCGATCTTGATGTAGCGGCCGGTGCGGTCGAGCGCGACGATCACGTCCGACATGGCGCCCACGAGCGCGTGGAGCTCGGCCTCGCTCGCGTGCAGGGCAGTCTGGGCGCGGCGGAGCGTACGCTCGCTCCACGCCGTTGCATACGTCGCGACCCACGCGGCCATGCCTAACAACAGCACCTTGGCGCCCTCATCCAGGAGCGACACGCGGCTCGTGGTCAAGGCGGCGATCGGGTCGGACTCGAGGTGCACGTGTCCGGCAATCACGAAGTAGCCAACGAGCGCCGCGTACTCGGCGACCACGAGCGTGGCCACCAACGCCGCGCGGCGCGCCGAGCTCGTGAAGGGGCGCGCCGCGAGGATCACGAAGTAGGTGAGCCAGATCGGCGACTTGACGACGAGGCTCGGCGACACCACCAGCCCGTATTCCGCGAGGAGGCAGGTCACCGCGGTCGCGTCGGCGATCGCGTTCGCCGCTGCGAGCCAGGGCCGCTCGAGGCGGTGCCGATGGATGCGCACTTGCTGCCAGAGCGTCCAGAGCAGCATGGGCAGCAGCACCGACGCGTTCACCATCGTCAACGCGTGCGACATCTTCGGTGCATAGACCACCTCGCTCACGCCTAACAGCATGAGCACCACCGCCCGCACGCCATTCAGATGGCGCTCGGCGTTCGCGCGCTCCGCGGCGAGCAGCGTCGCGGTGGTGGGTCCTTCGAACGATGTGGTGTGTTGCACTGATGCCGGCACGGTATCCTTGCGCACCGCACGCGGTTGCGTGCGACGGGTGGCGAGAGGAGGACGTCCGGTCGGCGTCCTGCGTCACGTCGCTCGGGTGTCCTTGCCACGCCGCCTTCCGAGCGGGAGAATTGCCCATGCTCTCTCGAGTCTGGGACTGGATGCGCAGGGTGAATTGGAGGCCCTGGCTCCTCGGTGCGTACGCGCTGAGCGTGCTGGTGGTGGCCATTCCCAAAGGCCTGCACCACTCCGACAACAACTTTCTGATCTTCGACGCCACGTTCGGAAATCTTCGTGCTGGACGCGACCTGTACGCGCCGCACCCGGATCAGTACATCGACCTGTTCAAGTACAGCCCGGCGTTCGCGGTGTTATTTGCGCCGATCTCGATACTGCCGGACACCCTCGGCCTCGTGCTCTGGGACGCGCTCAACACGATGCTCCTGGCTGTCGCCATCGTGAAGCTGCTGCCCGATCGTCGCGGCGATGCCGTGCTCGCGCTCACGTTTCTCGAGATGTTCGGCTCGATGCAACATTCGCAGTCGAACAGCTTGCTCGCGGCGCTCATAATACTCGCGTTCCTGGCGCTCGAGTCGCAGCGACAGGTCGGCGCCGCCGTCGCGCTCGCGATCGGAACGGCGGTCAAGATCTTTCCGATTGCCGGCGTGATGATGGCAGTGCCTCGACCGCGCCGGTTGCGATTCGCGATCGTATGCGCGCTGGTGCTGATCGTCGTCCTCGGATTGCCGTTTCTCGTCGTGTCGCCTCACGAGGTGAAAGCGCAATACACGTCGTGGCTGACAATGCTGCCGCCCGATGCGGTGGCGGATACGGCTGCGGGTCGTGGCATGCACACGGGCGGCGTGCCCGAGATGCTGCACCTGTGGTTCGGTGTGCAGTCGACCCCGTTCGTGAGCGAGGTGGTGGGCGTCGTGCTGCTCGTGCTGCCGCTCATCGCGCGGTTCCGCCGTTGGGGGGATGCCGATTTTCGGCTGCGCTTTCTGTGCTCGCTGCTCGTGTTCCTCGTGATCTTCAATCACCGATCGGAGTCGCCGTCGTTCGTGATCGCGGTGGCCGGCATTGCGATCTGGTTCGTGATTTCGACGCCGGATGCGCTCACGATCTCGTTGATCGTCGCGACGGTGGCGCTCGTGTCGATCGGCGCGTCGAGTGCGGTGCCCAACGCGGTGCGCATCGGCATCGTGATGCACTACCGGCTCAAGAATCTGCCGTGTGCAGTCGTATGGATCGTGATGCAAGCCGAGTTGTGGGGATGGCGGCCGTCGCGACCGACGCAGCCCGCGCTCGCCGGGTTGTGGCGGTCCCAGATCGCGGGCAAGAGTATGGCGTCACCCTGATTGCTGCCGCGCTCGGTGGTGGCATCTGCTTTGCGCTGTGACACCACGGAAACACGGGACTCCCGACTCAACTTCACAAGGAAACACCATGACGATCAGGGATGTGCGTGCGGGCTGGCGTGTCGTCGCGAGCGCGTTGCTCGTGTGGGCATGCGGCACAGCATTCGTGTCGGTAGTACACGCGCAGGACGACGAGTTGGCCGATCGCGCGAAGCGCGCGGGAGAAGTGTTGTCGGAGCTGGTATCGGTTCCCGATCGATCGCCGCCCACCTCGCTCATGCGCGAGGCCGTGTGCGTGGCCGTGGTGCCGGGCGTGGTGCAGGCGGGGTTCGGTGTAGGCGGTCGCGCCGGCTTCGGCCTGGTGAGCTGTCGCGCCGGCGGTGATTGGAGCTGGCCCACGTTCGTGGGTCTCAAGGGCGGGAGCTTCGGTCTACAGATTGGGGCGCAGTCCGCCGACGTCGTGCTGATCTTCATGAACCAGAACGCACCCAAGACGATCGCGGGCTCGTCGTTCGATTTAGGCGGCGAGGTATCCGTCGCGGCGGGGCCGATGGGACGCGATCTCTCTGCGTCCACCGACTACAAAGCGCAAGCGGAGATCTACTCGTACTCCAAGAGCAAGGGACTGTTCGCCGGCATCAAGATCGCCGGCACGAAGTGGGAAATCGATTACGCGGCGAACAAAAAGGCGTACGCGTCGTCCGGCGATGACCTGAACGGCGGCACGAGGTCCAGCGTGGGGAAGGAGTTGAACACCGACGGGGGACAAGCGCCGTCGCTCGTGCAGCCGTTCCTGGCGAGCTTGCGCAAACACGTTCCCCCGCGGTCGACGCACTGACGTCCGGCGGGGCGCGGCGCGCCGTTAGGCGGGGCCGCGCCGCCGGTCCACTATTGCGACGCTTCGGCCGACGCCGTGGTGTCGGTCTTGAGCCAGCGGGTGAGCCAGTTCGCGGTTTCCTGCTCGATGAGCGTGAAGCTTTGCAGGTCGTACGCCGCGCCGTGGCGTCCGGGCGGGTAGATGCGCAGCGCCACGTCTTTTCCGGCCGCGGTCATCGCGGTAAGCAGTTGCATCGTGTTCTGCGGATGGACGTTGTCGTCCATCATCGAGTGGATCACGAGCAGATGGCCCTCGAGCTTGTGCGCGTTTACCACCGCCGAGCTCGAGTCGTAGCCCCCTTCGTTCTCGCCTAACAGGCCCATGTACCGTTCGGTGTAGATCGAATCGTACAATCGCCAGTCGGTGACCGGCGAGTTCGCGACGCCAACCGTGAACAGGTCGGGGTACGACTCCATCGTGAACACGGTGGAGTATCCGCCGTAGCTCGTGCCGATGATGCCGATGTGCCGCGCGTCCACGTACGGCATCTTGGCCAGATACTTGGCGGCCTCGGCGAAGTCGTGGCTCTCCCACTTGCCGAGGTCGCGGTACACCACCTTCATGAACGCGCTGCCGTAGTTGTTGCTGCCGCGGTTGTTGACGTTGACGACGATGAAGCCCTGCGCCACCAGCCATTGCGTGATCGGGCTGCCGTCGAAGGAGTCGAACACGCCCTGCGAGCCCGGGCCGCCGTAGATCGAGAACACCACCGGGTACTTGTGCGTCGAATCGAACGGCGATGGCCTGACCATCGACGCGTCGAGCTTCACGCCGTCGGACGTGGTGAACGAGAACACCAGGGGCGCGGAATACACGTGCGACGTGAGCCACTGCCGGAGCGCGTGGTTGTCGACGAGCGTGCGGAGCTGCTTCCCGGCGGTGGTCCACACGTCGACGCCGCCCGGATCGGCGATCGAGCTGTACGTCCGCAGGTAGTACTTCGCGTTAGGCGACATGTCGATGTCGTGCACGCCGTCGCCCGTCGTGAGGCGGCGCTCGCGGCGGCCGTCGAAGTCGATCGCGTAGAGCTGCCGCTGCAGCGGTGAGGCTTCCGTGCCGCTGTAATAGATGAGGCGCTGCTTCGGGTCGATGCCGCGGATCTGCGTGACGCTCCACTTCCCGTGCGTCACCTGGTCGAGCAGCTTGCCCGAATAATCGTACCGGTAGATGTGCTGGAAGCCGTCGCGGTCGGAGAGCCAGAAGAACTGCGTGAGGCCCGCGGGGAACGACATCAGGTCCTGCACGGCGGCGTAGAAATCGGACACGTCGATCCACGTGCGCGACGAATCGCGCATCACCATGCGCTTGCCGCCCGACCGCACGTCGAAGAAGAACAGCGTCATCACCTGCTGGCGGCGATCGAGCGTGAGCATGGCGAGCGTGTCAGGGCGACTGGTCCAATAGATGCGCGGCACGTAGTACTCGCCCGTGATGCCGGGATCCAACCAAACTTTTGACCCGTTGCTCACGTTGACGACGCCAATTTTCACGGTGGGATTCGAGTCGCCCGGTTGCGGGATCCGAATGCTGTCCCAATCCGGGTGGCGGCCCGCGTAGTCGCTCAACTGGATGACTGGCTCCTTGCTCTCGTCCACCTGCCAGTACGCGAGATACCGGCTGTCGGGCGACCAATTCCACGCCTGCACGAGGCCGAACTCTTCCTCGTATACCCAATCGAAATGGCCGTTGTACACGTGCGCGGTCGCATCGGACGTGAGCCGTGTTTGCTGCTTCTTCGCCAGATCCTCCACGTACATGTCGCCGTCGCGTTCGTACCCCAGCATCGAGCCGTTAGGCGAGAGCTCGGCCGTGCGCGCGCCGCTGGCCGCGAGTTGCAGCGAGTGGTCCGCCAGCGTGTAGACGAAGTAGTCCGCGGTGCCCGAGTTGCGGTAAATCGGCTTGAAGTGCGTTTGGAACACGAGGTGGCGCGAATCCTTCGCCCACTGGAACGACTGGTAGTCGAACGGCTCGGTGGTCCCGGGGAAGGTGAGGCCCTGCGCACTGAAGAGCACCGTGTCGCGCCCGGTGATGGGATCCGTCGCGTGAATGGTCTCCTGGCCCGTCTGCGGATCGTGCACGATGTACGAATAGCGCGTGCCGCCATCGATCCAGTTGACGTCTTCGGGACCGGATTCGCCCCGCAGCGCCTGCCCGGCGCGCAGCCAATCCGAGAACGAGGTGAGCCGAGTCTTTTCCTGGGCGACGACGCGCTGCGGCACGACGGCCGCAATCAGCGCCACGCACCAGAGAGCGGCGCACATACGCGGGACACCACGAACGCGCATGACCAGTCCTGTCGTTGAAGTTAGGCACTCGCGCGACGCGGCCGCGGTGGCGCCGGACGTGACGCGGCCTGCTCCACACCGGCCGATGCGCCGCCGCAGAGCAGGCCTTCAAGATGTCGTGCACCGCGCGCCGGCGCGAGCCGGCACACGCGACGCGGGATTACTGCTTGGTCAGCGGGCCGCAGGCCACGATCGTCTTCATGTCGGTCGCCGACGCATGGATGTTCACCATGTACGAGCCGTTAGGGTCGAGCGGGGCCGACACTTTTGCCGACGATGTGCCCTTGCCGTCGTCGCCGACTTTGATCGGCGTGTAGGAGCTGCCGCCGCCCACGACGCCCTGATCGTTGCCACACGTTCCCTTGTGCACGTGCCACGGGTGCGTCGATTTCGGAGTCGCGCCCGCGATGTTCACATTCGCCGTGAAGCCTTTGCCCGACTTGTCGGGCGATACCGTCGCGCTGCCGAAAACATGCTCGTCTCCCGCGTACGACGACGGAGCGCTCAAGGTCGCAGTCCAACCGCTGTCCGCGTTGGTCACGCCGCGTGAGACCGGACTTGCCTCGACGCCTCGATGCGTGACCACCGTCGCGGTTGCGACGAACGCGCCGAGCGCCGTCACCAGAGCAATGTGTCGTGCGAACATCGACTCCTCCTCTCGGATGGGAAGATTCGCTGCCGAAACCTCGACTGCTGCGTGCAGGAGTCGTGCGCGGTGCACGCCTCGCGCGGCCAAACCTGACGCCGTCTACGTGCACGGCGCTCGCGTTGGAAGCGTCTAAAGATACGGCTGCGCCAGCCACGCGACACCATCCCGAAGCTTGCTCAGCATCGGACGTCCCCGCAAATCCTCAAGCGTGAGCGGCGTGCTCCAGGCCACCTTTTCATCGATCAGCGTGTTCACGCGCGCGGCGAACGAGCGCGAATAGCACTCCACATCGTACTCGAAGTTGAGGCGCAAACTGCGCGGATCCCAGTTCGCCGAGCCGATGAGCGTCCACGCGCCATCGACGACGAGCAACTTGCTGTGATCGAACGGCGGCTTCGACAGCAGCACGCGGCAGCCGCCATCGATGAGGAGCCCGAGCTTCGCGGTCGCGGCCCACTGCACCAATCGCAGATTCCCGCGCGCGGGCAGCACGATCTCGACATTCACGCCGCGCATGGCCGCAACCCGCAGCCCATCCACGAGCGGCGGATCGGGAAGAAAATACGGCGTCACCACGCGAACAGCATGCGCGGCCTGTCCAATGGCGCCGAGGATGGTCATGAGCAGCGTTTCGAAATCTTCGTCTGGACCATCGGGCACGCCGCGCGCGACGAAGTCACCCGCTGGTCCATTCGGGCTCTGCGGATACCACGTGTCGCCGCCGAGTCGCTCCCGCGTCGTGAATTCCCAATCGAAGGCGAAGGCAGCGGTCAGTTGTTGGACGACGGGTCCGCGCAACCGGAAGTGCACGTCGCGCGTCGCATCGGGCAGTCCATAGGCGAGCACGCAGGCGTCGCGAATGTTGAGGCCACCGCAGAAACCGATCACGCCGTCGACGATCAACAGCTTGCGGTGGTTGCGCAGATTCATGTATGGGTGCGGGAACGGCACACGCGATGGCACGAACCGCGCGACGGGCACGCGACGGTGGCGCAGCTCGTCGACGATGGGGGGACGGCTGTAGCGCGCACCGACGCCGTCGATGAGCACGCGCACTTGGCATCCGCGTGACACCGCGCGCTCGAGTGCGGCGACGAACTCGGAGCCGGCGCGGCCGCGGTCGAAGATGTAGGTGGCGAGTGCGACGCTGCGCGTGGCACCGTCGATGGCCTCGAGCATCGCCGGGTAGCCTTCATCCCCGTTGCAGAGGGGCTCGATGGCATTGCCGCCGGTGAGCGGCCACCGCGTGACGCGGCGGACCAGCGTCGCCAGGGCGCCTAACGCTACGGGGACATCGGCCGGCGGCGCGACCGGCTCGGGAGCGTCGGCGCGCAGCTCTTCGGTGAAGGTCGACCGACGGCCGCGCACGCGCCCCGCGCGCCGCCGAATGCGGTTGATGCCGAACAGCACGTACAGGCCCGAGCCCACGATGGGCGTGAGCCACACGAGGCCGATCCATCCGATCGCGGACCGGACGTCGGTCTTGTAGAGGACAATGTGCGCCGACACGGCCAGCGCCAGCCCGATGTGCAGCGCGCCGGCGAGAAATCCCCACACGTGCGGCGTCAAACCCTTGCCTCCGAAGCCCGGTCGGCCCCAATGTAGGGCCCGGTGCGCTTGCCGCACCACACCTCGCCCAACCTGCCCGCTTCACCCATCTGGTGTTGCACATGTCGATGCATCGGTTGCTCCGCGACGGGGCGCGCGTTCTCGCGCTGCTCGCACTCTGCGCATGCGGCGGAACGGAGTCGCCGAATACGTCCACACCGGTCAAGATCGTCGCGATCTCGGGCGGTGGCCAGACGGCGGACCTGGGACAACCGCTGGCCGAGCCGCTCGTGGCGCGCGTCACGACCACGGCAGGGACGCCGGCCTCCGGTGTGTCGGTGACGTTCACGGTCACGTCGGGCGCGGGAGCGCTGTCGCCGGCCACCGTTAGCACGGATGCGTCGGGCAACGCGTCGACCACGTTCACGATGGGTGAGACGCCGGGCGTGACCACCGTGGCCGCCATGAGCGGGGCGGTGGCCGGTGCGGCCGCGGATTTCATCGTGAGCACCGGTCCGACGATCGTTGGGCATGTGGCGCTCGCAACGGGCAACGTGCGGCTCCCGGCGCTTGCGCGACGGCCGCTCCAGCCGCCGATGGTGCTACCCGCCTTGGCGCCGCGGCCGACCAAGGGATGGCAGCTCGACGTCGCATATCGCGCGTCGGCGATCGGCGTGCCGGGCCCCGGTGCGATTCGGTCGCTCGGATTGGATCAGGCGCGGGTCATCGCCGCGTCGATCCGCTCTCGCCTAACGGCGATGCCGTCGGCGTCGCGCTTCGAGGTGATGGCGGTCTCGCCGGCGATCGCGGAGGCGCGCGTGCGCGTGCATGCCGGGTCGGACCGCGATGCGGTGGTGCGTGCGCTGCGCGCCGATCCGGCGGTCGCGTCGGTGACCGTCGATGGGCTGTTGAGCCGCGGTCCCATCGCCAAGCGCGCGTTCAGCCCGGTGTCGCATCGCCGTCCGGGTGCGTCCCAGAATCCGGGCGCCGGCACGATCGCGTTCCCCGCGACGCAGGGGATGGATGCCCAACTCTGGAACTACAGCCTCATCGACGCACCGCGCGCCTGGCACCTCGTGACCGGCAGCCCGACCGTGGTGGTGGCGGTGATCGATGACGGCATCAACCAGCACCCCGACATCGCCGCCAATCTCGACATGGCGCACGGCTACGACTTCGTGCAGAATGATTCCGCCAACGTGGGCGCGCAGCCGCTGTGCAGCGGCGGCACGTTCTCGAATTTCGACGACGACGGCGACAACGGACCGGATGCGAACCCGACCATGCCCGTGTCGGTGACGTTCGACGACCAGGGCGGGTGCTGGACCATCGACGACGCCGCGAACCACGGCTTGCACGTGGCCGGCACGATCGGCGCCGGCGGCAATGCGTTGGGCATCGTGAGCGGCGTCGCCTGGCGCGTGACGATCCGCCCGCTGCGTGCGTTAGGCATCGACGGCAGCGGCTACTTCTTCGACATCGCGCAGGCGGTGCTCTATGCCGCGGGCCTGCCGGCCGCGGGTCAGAACGGCGCGTTGGTCACCGCGCCGAACCGGGCGCCGATCATCAACATGAGCCTGGGTGGACCGGAGGCCGATACCGGCCTCGCGCGCGCTGTTGCGGCGGCGATCGCCGCCGGCTCCATCGTCGTCGCCGCGTCGGGCAACACGCCGAGCTCCCAACCATCGTACCCGGCCGCGTATCCGGGCGTGATCGCGGTGGCCGCGCTGGGTCCCGATGCCAACCTCGCCAGCTACAGCGCGAGCGGCTCCGACGTCTCGCTCGTCGCACCAGGCGGCGACTTTCGCTTCGACGACCTGAGCAATCCCTACACGGGCGGCAGCGGCGGCATCCTGTCCACGACGTGGAATTTCTCGACGGGCCAGCCGAGCTATGCGTTCTACACCGGCACGTCGATGGCCGCGCCGCACGTGTCCGGTGTGGCGGCGCTCGTGCTGGCCGCGAACCCGGGCATGTCCGGATCGGCGCTCCGCGCGCGCTTGTTGAGCACATCCATGGATGTCGGTCCCGTTGGTCCGGATGACCGCTACGGCATGGGCATCGTGGATGCGTACGCGGCGGTGACCGGCCACCAGCCGGCGACGACGACAACTGTCCGCGCGATCGACGCGAGCACCGGTGCCGTGGCGGCATCCGGGCCCGTGGCGCCGGATGGGTCGTTTGCGTTGACGCGGCTTCCAGCCGGCTCATACTTTGTGGTGGCGGGACAGGACGAAGACGGGGATGGTGTCATCGGCTTTCCCGGCCGGCGCTTCGGTTGGGCGGGCGGCGCGCAGCCATCGGCGATCGCCGTCGACAGCGCGCACGTCGGCACCGCCGCGGTGGTGATCGGCGCGCCCGTGGAGCAGTCGCCTAACGGGGACAAGGCGCATGCCCAGCAGATCGTCGTCGACAGCTGGATCGCCGGATCGCTGGGCGCGTCTACGCAAAAGGACTACTATCGTGTCCTCATTCCGTCCGCGGGCAGCTACACCATCGAAACCTCGGGCGTGCTCGGCGCCTGCGGCCTGGCCCTCGAGCTCAACACGACGCTCGCCATCGCGGACAAGAACGGCGCGTCGGTCGCCGCCAACGACAACGACTCGTACTTCAGCGATCCCGCGGTGACATTCCCCGGGAACTACTGCTCCAAGATCACCGCGACGCTTCAACCCGGCGCGTACACGATTGCCGTCGGCTGGAGCGCCACACCGGCGCCCAACCCCGGCAGCTACCGCCTGCAGGTGAGATCCGGCAGTTAGGCGAACACGAAGCCCGGTGCCGGCGCGCCGCCCGCGTACCCGGCCAGCATGAGGAGACACGATGATTCCACGCGTTGGCCCGATCGACCCAGCGGTGCCGGTGCGCCTCGAGGTAGCGTGCGCGTCCGGACACGCGATGGCGTTTGCGTTCTGGCACCGGCCTCCGGATACGGACGAGTGGCAGAAGTTCGCCGAGGGCCGCACGGTAGACGGGCAGGGTGACACGCACTCCACGACGATCGAAACCCAGCCCCACGCGCAAATCTACTACTGGGTGGCGATTTCGAATCCCGCGCGACCGCACGCCGCCTATCACGCCCATCTCACCCTGACCCAACGCGACGCGCTCGTGCCGCACGGCTCGATCGATCTCACCGGCACGACGGACGCGGCGGGCAACGACTCGGTGGAACAATGGCTCGATCTCGTCTAACGCCGGGCGCGCGTGCCGCCCTTGTGTTTCTGGCGATGCTCGTCGCGGCGACGATCCCGCTCGCCGCGCAAGACGCGGACACGACGCAGACGGACGATGACACCACGGCGGTCGACGACGCGGAGAGCGACTCGGCCGATCTCGTACGCCGCGCCGCGGCGAGCGTGATTTCGAGCTACTCGGTGCCCGACATGCCCGCGGCGGCGTTTTTGGGCACGACGCCGGCGACGATCACGCGCCCCGCCACGGCGCGGGACTTTTTGATCGGCCTCGCGAGCGGCGTCGACGAGCATGGACAGGCGCGACAGGGGTTCGCGCTCGAGGCTTCGCCGTCCGCCATCGTCCCTGGCCTCGGCGTGTCGCTCGAGCAGTATCGCGAACCGGGCGTCACTCCGCGCTACCTGCTGGCCAATCTGCTCATATCGTTAGGCGCGGCGCGCGCCGCGGGCGACACGGCGCCGACGGTGCTCGCATACGGACTTCGCCTCACGCTACCCGACGGCGCGGACCCGATGCGCGATCCGGCGTTCCTCGAGGCGTTGGGCGACTCGATCGCGCGCTGCCGGCCGAAGGCACCGATTCCCGGCATCCCGCGCGGGGATACGACCCCGCAGGCGAACGCGCTCCTGCGCGATCTCCTCGCCGAACGCCACGATCGCGCCGTGCGGTGCATGGACTTGCACACGCGCAAGCTCGCGCGCCGTTACGCGCGGGCGCACTGGAATGCCTCGAGCGTGTCCGTCGCGTACGCCGGCGGCGAGCAGTTGCGGCGCGGCTCATTCGCGCGCCGCCGCCACGCCGGCGACCGCGTGTGGGCGACCGGCGCGGTGCGCGTTGGCGGGATTGCGCAGACGCTGGTGTACGCGGATTGGACGCACGACCGCGGCGATGCCGCGCCGGACCTGTTCGACGCGTTCAGCTATGGTGCACGCGTCAATCTGGGGAGCGAGTCCATGAACGGGTTCGTCGAGCTGCTCGGCCAAACGCGTTCCGGAGCTCCTGCGGGCGTTCCCGGCCACGCCACCGCGTGGTCGGCCGGGCTCGAGCTGCGCGCTGCCGAGTCGCTCTGGATCTCGGCCGGCCTGGGCGAGCGCTTTCGCCGTACGGCGGCGCCCGAGGTGGTGGCCGTGCTGGCGGGCGTGCGGTGGGGCATCTCGCTCCGATCGTGGCTCTCGCCCGCGGAGTGAGCGAGCGTTAGGCCATCGCGCTACGTGGCGAGCTTGTTGGCGGCGTTGAGCGCCGCCACCTTGTAGCACTCGGCGAGCGTCGGGTAGTTGAACACCGTCTCGAGAAAATAGTCGAGGCCGCCGCCCAGGCCTAACACCGCCTGGCCGATGTGCAGCAGCTCGGTCGCGCCGGTGCCGATGATGTGCACGCCCAACAACCGCCGGTTCTCGCGGTGGAAGAGCATCTTGAAGAAGCCGCTGTCGTCGCCGAGAATCTGGCCGCGGGCGATCTCGCGGTAGCGGGCGATGCCCACCTCGTAGGGCACCTTGGCTTTCGTCAGCTCGTGTTCGGCCGCGCCGACCATCGACACTTCCGGAATCGCGTAGATGCCGATGGGGAAGTGCGACGCCATCGCGCGCGCCGGCACGCCCAACGCATGGCAGGCGGCCAGGCGGCCCTGCTCGCTCGACGTCGCGGCGAGGCTCGGATAGCCGATCACGTCGCCGGCGGCGAAGATGTGCGGGACCGCCGTGCGGAATTGCGTGTCCACCGCGATGCGGCCGCGGTCGTCGGCGCTGAGGCCCGCGTGCTCGAGGTCCAGCGACGCGGTGGCGCCCTGTCGCCCAACGGAAAACAGGACCATGTCGCTCACGATGCGTTTGCCGGATTCGAGCTCGAGCACCGCGCGCGCCGGCGGTCCCTCGGTCGTCCCGATTCGCGCCACCGCTTCGCCGCCGCGGAAGTACACGTTGCGCTTCCGCATCTGGTGGATGAGCTCGTCCACGATTTCGCTGTCGAGAAACTCGAGCGGCCGCTCGCGCTTGTCGACGATCGTGACGTCGACGCCTAACGCAGCAAACATCGACGCGTACTCGATGCCGATCACGCCCGCGCCGACGACGGCGATCGATCGCGGGATGCGCGTCAGCCGGCAGATGTCATCGCTGGTGAGAATGGTCGCGCCGTCGGCGGCCGCGCCGGGCGCGGCGGCCGCGACCGTGCCCACCGCGATCAACACGTTGGCCGCCGTGACGTCGCGCCACGTGTCGCCGGCGTGGACCACCAACCGATGCGGATCCTTGAACGATGCGTCCCCGCGAAGGACGTCGACTCCGTTGCGGCGCAGTTGATTCGCGATCACCGCGGCCTCGCGCGACACGACATCCTGCACGCGCGCGAGCAGCGCCTCCGCCGTTGGGCGAGCGGGCGCGCCGTCCAACGCGCCGTCGCTCCGCGCGGCGGACGCCACCGTCCACAGCACCGCCTCACGGAACGTCTTGCTCGGTATGGTGCCGGTATCGAGACACACGCCGCCCAACGAGCCGCGCCGCTCGATCACCGCCGCGCGCCGGCCGAGCTTCGCGGCTTGCACGGCGGCGCGTTGTCCCGCAGGTCCGCTGCCAATGCACACCAAATCGTAGTCGAACGTGTCGCTCACCTTGGCCCGCTCCCGGAGATGTGTGGCGCGATGCGTGCGGTATGACGGCGGGTTAGCGGCCGCCCACGGACGGTGCCGGCCGTCACAATATCGATCGCAACGGCGCAGCGCGGCAAGCGAAGCAGCGTAATGCGTCGGTACGCGGCTTCGCTGCCGATTCGCTTGACGCCACGTGCGTTGCCCCTAGACTGCACGACAGGCGGTGTGTTGTGCGCGGAGGTGCATTATGGATCGAGGACGGCCGGCACGTTCCGTCACGTGGATCCTGAGTATCGTGCTCGCGATCGTGTTCCTGGCGACGGGCATCGCCAAGCTCACCGGAGCCTCCACGTTCTACATACAGGCCGCGACGATGGGTGGATTCCCGCCGTGGATCCGCGCGGTCGTTGGGCTCGTGGAAATTGGCGGAGCGATTGCACTGCTCGTCCCGCGTGCGGCTGTGTTCGGCGCCGCGACGCTGGCCATCCTCATGTTCCCGGCAGCGGCTACACAGCACATGAGCGGGCAGGGCGGTTTCTGGATACCGGTCGTGGTCTTCGTTCTACTGTGCGCCGTGGTCTGGCTGCGCAGCCCCGAGCTCATTCAGCGGATCGCGCTCTACTTCGAGCGCCCACACGCTGTGCTGCACGACGGCGTGATCGCCGGGATCATTGGGGCGACCGCCGTGGCGGTGTGGTTCTTCATCGTGGACCTCATCGCCGGGCATCCGCTCTTCACGCCCGACACACTCGGCCATGCACTGTTCAGCGTCACCGGTCCCGTGCCGTTGCACGAGCGTGGCGCGTTCATCGCCGCGTACACCGTGTTCCACTACGCCGCATTCATTGTCGCCGGCATCATGGCTGCGAGCGTCGTCGATTGGGCGGGCGAAGAGCCGTCTTTGGTGCTCTTCGCCGTGCTGATCTTCGTGGCGTTCGAGATTGGCTTCTATGCGTTCGTCGCGATTCTCCAACACTCGACACCGCTGGGCGGCCTGGCGTGGTACCAGGTGCTGATCGGCAACGTGATCGCTGCCGTTGCCATGTGCTGGTACCTGTATCGCGTGCGACCCGTGCTCAAGGAGCAGTTCGCGCACGCGCTCGACACGTAGATCAGGGCATTTGCTGGAGCATCTGATCGATGCGCGTGCCTAACTGCGGGTTGTCTTTCTTGAGCGCGGTGAGCACGGCGCGCGCCGAATCGCGCATGCCGGCCGAGTCGAGCGCTTCGGCCTGGAGGAGCGCCTTCTGGAAGCGCAACCGGCGGTTGTTCGGTGCCACCGTGATCGAATCCAGCGCCCCCAGCGCACCTCGTGCATCCTTTCGATCACGGACCATCGATTGGATGCGGAGCATGAGCACGGACGTGTCGCCTGGCATCATGGTCTGCAGCTGATCGGTCAGGCGGGCTGCTTCATCGTGATGGCCCGCTTTGCGCGCGAGCTGGAGATTGTCGTACAGGCCGGCGACGAGGACGCGGTGGACATCCGCCGTATCGCCGCTCCGCACGCCGACGCCGCCGCCGTAGCTGTACACGAGATCGCCACCGTGGTCGCCGGCCTCGTACAGGTACACCCCGCCGATGATTCCGATCACCGCCGAGAGCGCGCGCAGCCCCTTGGCCGCACCCGGCTTGCGGCCGGTTACGACGAGCAGCGCGATCTCGATCGCGGCGACCACGAGGAAGATGTTGCGCGTGTCCTTGCCGTAGTCCTCGTGGACATTCACCGCCTGGCGGACGCCCGGGATCGACTCGACCTTCTCGTGCGCGTCGAGCCCGCTCTGCACCGCCACCACGGCCGCCGCTGTGCCTAACAACAGCAGCGTCGCCGCCATGCCGTTGGCGAACGACCATCGCGGGCCCAACGGAAGCAGGGTCACGATGCGCGCCAGGACGCCCACGATGAGGAGCGCGACGACGAAGTGGACGATCTGCGGGTGGAGGCTACCGATGTCGGGCACGAGAACCGGCTCCAGGAAGGAGGAATGCGTACGCGACGCGAACGCTACGGCGTCGACACGCCGCACGTCAACCGTTCCGGGCCGATGCGAGGCGCGATGCCGGCCGCGTTCGCTGCCCGCGCTGGCTGCCCGCGCTCGTACCACGAGGCCCGTCGCGTCGTTAACCTTCGAAACCGACAGAAAGTCCGCCGTGTCCATCACCTTCGAGCCCATGTACTCGCCGATACGCATTCGACCGCACACCGGCGCACACGCCGCACGCGCCCTCGCGACCTTGGCGCTGTGCGTCGTGGCCGTGCCGGCCGCGACCCAGCAGCAAGCCGATTCGGGCGCGTCGCAACAGCCGTCCGATTCGGTGGACCGCCCCGGCCTGCCCGATACCTCGATCTTCGCGCCCCTGCGCCTGCCGACGCCTAACGAGTACCGTCTCGCCGACGGCGAGCCCGGACCGCGCTACTGGCAGAACCGCGCCGACTACGACATTCGCGCCACGCTCGACACGACCAGCCAGACGCTGACCGGTGACCTCACGCTCCACTACACGAACAACTCGCCCGTCGCACTCGACCACATCTGGCTGCAAGTCGAGCAGGATGCCTTCACCGACACCTCGCTCAACGCGTATGTGTTCCCGCAGCAGTCGCGGTTCGGCGCGCGCGGTTTCGAGGGCGGCGATCGCATCGACCGGTTCGAGCAGCTCGTGACCGATCGCGGCGCGAAATCGGCGCGCCGTGTGAAGCTTGCCACGCGCACGTGGGACACGATGCTGCACGTCGATCTCGCCGAACCGCTGCAACCCGGCAAGTCGGCCACGTTCGACGTGGCGTGGCACTTCCGCGTGCCCGAGCACGGCGCTGATCGCATGGGTCGCGATGGCTCCCTGTACGAGATCGCACAGTGGTATCCGCGGGTTGCCGTCTTTGACGACGTGCGCGGGTGGAACACCGATCCGTATGAAGGGCAGGGCGAGTTCTATCTCGAGTACGGCAATTTCACCTACCAGGTCACGGTACCGGCAGGCTACATCGTCGGCGGCACCGGCGTCCTCGAGAACCCGCGTGATGTCCTAACGCAAACGCAAATCACGAGGCTGACGCAGGCAGCCAAGTCGGCCACGCCGGTTCACATCGTGACGCAGGAAGAGCTGCAGAACCACAGCGCGCGCCCGCGCACGACCGGCAACCTGACGTGGAAGTTCAGCGCCAAGAACGTGCGCGATGTCGCATGGGCTGCCTCGCCCGACTACATGTGGGACGCGTCGAGCTGGAAGGGCATCATGGCGTACTCGTACTATCGCCCGAGCGCCATCGACCCGTGGAGCGACGCAGCCGACCAGGCGCGCATGTCGATCATGGAGTACTCGGAGCGCTGGTACCCGTACCCATGGCCGCAGATCACGGTGGTCGAAGGACCGGTGAGCGGCATGGAGTATCCGATGCTCGCCATGGAAGCGAAGAGCAGCGACAAGTACGACCTCTACAACGTGATCACGCACGAGATCGGACACGACTGGTTCCCGATGCTCGTGGGCAGCAACGAGCGCATTCACTTCTGGCAGGACGAAGGCTTCAACACGTTCATCAACACGTTCTCGGAAGCGCGCCGCTATCCAGAGAAGGGCGACCAGATGCAGCGCGCCGCCGACCAACGGAGCGAAATCGAAGAGACGCAGGAACGCGACATCGACGTGCCGATCGAGATGCCCGCCGATCGCATGGATCCCGACAAACTCGGCTTCACCGAGTACGACAAGACGTCCGTTGGGCTTCAACTGCTGCGGCAGGAGATCATCGGCCCGGACGCGTTCGATGCCGGATTCAAGGCCTACATTCGTCGTTGGGCATACAAGCACCCGACGCCGACCGATTTCTACCGGACGATGGACGACGAGTCCGGCCAGCGCCTCGACTGGTTCTGGCGGGAATGGTTCGTCGAGGACGACCACTTCGACCAGGCGATCGACACCGTGGTCACGCGCACGCGCGGCGATTCGACCATCGTGCTGGTGGGCTACGGCAACAAGTCGCGCGGTGTGCTCCCGCTTCTGGTGCGCTTCACCATGTCCGATGGATCGACGATGAACTACCGCTATCCCGCCGACGTGTGGAGCATGAACTCGACGTTCTACGTCAGGCGCTATGACTTCGCGGGGAAAACGGTGAGCAAGATCGAAATCGATCCGGACCACCGCATTGTCGACGACAACCGCAGGAACAACGTGTGGACGTCGAACGGCGCGCCGCCGGTCGCCACGCCGAAGCCGTAGCGCTCAGCGCGGCTGCGACGACGGTTGGGCACCGTCGGTCGTCGCGGTCCGCATGGCGGGCGTGAGCGTGAAGTGCAGCTCGACGGTTCGCGAGTCGGGCGGCTGGCGGTCGTCGAACGTCCAGTCTGCAATGAGCGCCCGCATGCACGACTCGACCTCGGCCGCGGGGACGCCATCCCACGTGCGCTTCGTGACCTCGACCGTGTCGGCGAATCCGGCGTTGTCGAGGCTCACGCGCACCGTCACCTCACCGGTGAGGTGGCGGTCGTAGCGCAGGCCTAACTCGGTGTAGCAGTACGCGATCTGCGTGTCGTGGTCGACGAGCTTGGTCGCCGGCACAGTGAAGGGGCCGAGCGGTGTGTCGATGTGCTTGTCGAGGTTCGTGACCGGTGGAAGGCGCACGGCCCTGACCTCGGCTAAGACCGCGGTCTCGCGCCGACTCTCGAGCGCCGCGACGCTTGCCCGTGCATTGCGCGGAACGTTCGGGTCGATGGATGGCCGAAGGTCAGGCAACCGCGGCTGAGCGGGCGTCGAATCCGCGGGCGGCGCCGGCATAGGCAGTGGCGCCGGCGTCAGCGGTGCGACGACCGCGACCGAGACCGGCGTGGTTGCGCTCGACGCCAAGGGCGATGCGACAGCAACCTGTCGGATGGTGATCGTTGCCGCCGGCGCGGGCGGCGGTGCCGGCGACAGTGACGCTGACGGTGACGCTGACGGTGACGCTGACGGTGACGGTGACGCTGACGGTGACGGGGACAGCGAAGGTCTCGGCTGTTCGCTCGGTTCGGCCCGCGCGACAACAGCGGGGTGCGACGGCGCTGACAGCCGGCGCGTGAGCTCGGCTCCACGCGCGAGCAGGTCGACCACTTCGCGGGCGGGCGTATCCGACACGCGGAGGATCGTCGAACCGTCGCGCGTGATCTCGAGTCCGCTGCTATCCGTGCCCACCCATCGATCGAACGCGAGCCCGCTGTCCGGCGTCGCCTTGGCGTCGGCCACCCCGGACGCGGGAGCGTGTAGAGCCTGCGCGCTGTCGGTCCACGCCGCCAGCCGGTTGGCATCCACCATCGTTGGGCGGGCGAGCGCGTCGCGATACCCGCGCGACATGAAGAACGCGACCGATCCGGAGTTGGTGGCGCGCACCCAGATGACGTTGCCCGAGGTGATCACCGTGCCGACTTCGAGGTTGGCCGTCTGCGCGCGGAGCGGCAGCGCCGCCGACACGATCAGAGACAGAACGGCCGACGTGACGCTGCTCAGGCGCAGCCCAACGCGGGCGGGAAACGGACTAACGGAGAAGCGTTGCATGGCATCGCTCGACGGCTCACGTGCGACCTGGACCAGGGCGCCCTCCCGCGCGCGATTCGCACGAGTAGCCCCTGGTACAAGGACGAAAGCCGCAAGAGCGGTGTCACCCTCGACCGCGAAGGAGCCTTGCGGTGATGCGATTGTTTACAACTCTATAAGCTCATGTAAACGCGACGCTTATATGCTTCCATGTAACGTTATTTATCATGTATGGCTCCGACGATTGGCCCGCCAATCACGCGTTCGTACACCGCGATTGTTCGCCCAACGCTGCGCTCGATCGAAAACTCGTTCGCGCGCGCTCGCGCGGCTGCCGACAGCGCGTGCGCGAGTGCCGGATTATTGATGACGCGAGCAATCGATTCGCCCAACGCAGCACCGTCGCCCACCGGCGACAGGAGTCCGGACACCTCGTCTTCGATGATTTCGGGGACGCCGCCAGCTGCCGTGGCGCAGATGGGTTTTCCACAAAACAGCGCGTCAAACAGGACGCTCGGCAACGCATCTTCCTCGGAGCTGAGCGCGACCACGTCGGCGGCGGCGAGCAGCGAATCGGCATCCGTCCGATAGCCGGCGACGCGCAGGCACTCGCCGAGACGCCGGTCGGCGACGGCGCGCTCGACGTTTGCCCGGAGAGGGCCATCGCCAACGAGAATCGCCTTGAGCGATGGCGCGTGCACCCGTGCTGCATCGATGGCTGCCACAAAGGTCAGTGGGTCCTTGTGCTGAACAAGCTGCGATACCTGCACGACCACCGGCGACCCGGGCACTACGCCGAGGGACGCGAGTGTGGACGCGCTCGCCGGCTGGATCGGGCTGGATTGGTCGGAACCCCCGCGCACGATAGTGATCGAATCGGGCGACATCCCGCTGGCGATCATCGCGTTTCTGGCTGCGCTCGAGATGGCGATCAACGCATCCACGCGGCTGTACTTCCAGCGCGACCCAAGGTTCGCTCGGAGGCGAAAGTCGGAGTGGCGTGTGATGATGAGCTTGGCGCGGGTGCCGAGGCACGCCATGGCGCCCAGTGCAACGCCGTGTGCGGTGTGCGAGTGGACGATGTCGACGCGCTCGCGGCGGATGACGCGACGGAGCGCCCACGCCGCGCGCGGGTCCAGCTCCATGGCGGGCGAGATTTCGAACACCGGGATGCGGAGCGCGTGGGCCCGCTGGGCGAGCGGCTCGTTGGGCCGCCCGGCGATCAGCGCGCGATGCCCGAGACGCGTCAACACCTGCGCGTGCCAGAGCAGCTGGCGTTCGCCGCCGCGCCACCCGCGTTCGGTATCGAGCTCGAGTACCGTTAGGCGTCGGGGGACGCCTGGAGCGGCCGTCACGCGGGGCTCGCCTCCAGCAGCTTCTTGTACACGGCGATGGTGCCGGCCACGGTGTTCTCGATCGCGAAGTCGCGCGATCGCGCGAGGCCCGCGGCGACGAGACGCGACGCGAGGTCGCCATCGGTCAGGAGCCGGGCGATGGCCTGACCGAGCGCCTGGGCGTCGCGCACTGGAACGAGCAGGCCGGTGCGCTCATTCTCGATCACTTCGGGGACGCCGCCGGCCGCGGTCGCGGCGACGGGTCGCCCAAACGAGATCGCGTCGATCACGACGCCGCCGATGCCTTCCGCGCTCGCGTCGGAGCTCAGCACGACGACCTGCGCGGCGCACATGAGCGCGTCGGCGTCGGACCGAAAGCCGGCGACGTGCAGGATGTCGCCGAGGCCGAGCTCGCGGATGAGGGCTTCGACGGGAGCGCGGAGCGGGCCGTCGCCGACGAGCAGGGCCGTGAGGGACGGCACGCTCCGGCGCGCGACGTCCACGGCGCGCACGAACGTGAGCGGATCCTTCATCGGCGTGAGCGCACCCACCATCACGACCAACGGTCCGTTAGGCACGCCGAGGGCGGCGAGCGTGGCGTGGCTCGCGGGAGTCACCGGGCGCGACAGGTCGACGCCGCTGTACACGACGTCGACGCGTGCCCGGTCGATGCCGGCGTCGAGCAGGGCAGGGACGGCGGCCTGGCAGACGGCGATGAACCGGTCGGCTCGCCCGTACTTGACGCGCGTGGCGGCGCCGCGCCGGAGCGGCGAGGTGACGCGCCGCGCGAAAATGACGGGGGTGTCCGTGCCTAACGCAGCCAAGGCCGACAGGGCCATGCTGTGCCCGCACTGGGGATGCAGGATCTGGACGCCTTCGCGCGCCACCGTGCGCCGCAGCCGGAGCACCGTCATGGGTCCCCACTCGGCGATGAGTGGGTCGATGGGAACCACCTCGAGCCCCGCGGCGCGCGCGCGTTGGGCGAGCACCGCGTGCGGCCGCAGCGCGAGCAACGGACGGCCGCCCTGGCGTCGCAGGCCTTCCGCCATCCAGAGGATCTGGCGCTGTCCGCCGCGCCACTGCGTGTTGAGGTCGACGTACATCACGGTGAGCGGGCGGCCGTCGGCCCCGAGCGTTGCTGCGGGGAGCGCGGTGTCGGTCACGGCGTTGGTGCGAGACCGGTCGCGATGCAGCGAGGCTTCGGTAGATGCACCTGGCATCATACCGAAGCCTCCACTGCAATTCCAGTCTCGCGCTGGTCGATCAGCGCGGATGCTGCACTAGTGGAGCGCGTCTGCGGTTCGGATAGCAGTCAGGGAATGGGGAAGCGCTCGCTGTCGCTCGCTTGGGGAAGCGCTGCGCTGCGGGAAGCGGCGGCGACGCCGCCTGAGGGGTGGAACAACATCAATGGTCTGCACGATTGTGAGTGCCGTGCGCGCGAGCCTCGGCGATTCGAGACTCTCCACCCAGGGACAACTGATGTCCGTCCACCCCTCAGGCGGCGTCGCC
>DASYXE010000067.1:0-10324 GCA_035935375.1 Gemmatimonadaceae bacterium
GCGGCGGCGCCGGGCGCCCCGAGCTTCTCGCGCACGCGCGCAAGACCGGCCAGTTGCGCCGCGCGCGCCGCGCTGTTCGCTTCGAGCAGCGGCTCGAGCGCATCCGCCATGGCCGCCGGATCCACCGCGCCCTGCAGAAACTCGGGCGCCACCGATTCGCCGGCCACGACGTTTACGAGACCGATGCGCGGGATGGTCACCACGCGCCGGGCGATGGCGTAGCTCGCGGCACCGGTGCGGTACGCTACGACTAACGGACAGCCCGCCACGGCCGCCTCGAGCGTCGAGGTGCCGCTCTTCGAGAGCGCGGCATCGGCGGCGCGCCAGACGGTGAACGACGAGTCGTGCACCAGCGGATACGGCGACCGCGCGCCGTCGAGCGCGATGCCGGGCGCCACGCTCACCACCACCTTGAGCCCGCGCACGCGCCGCTCGAGTATCCGCGCCGTGTCGAGAAACGGCCCGAGGTGCCGCGCGATCTCCTGCGCGCGGCTGCCCGGAACGAGCGCCAGCACGCGCTCCGCGTCCGTTAGGCCAAGGGCGCGGCGCGCGTCGTCGCGCGCAGGCATCGCCGTGGCGGCGCGGTCGAGCAGCGGATGCCCAACGAACGTGGCCTGGACGCCGTGCGACCGCAGCAGCGCTTCCTCGAACGGCAGAATCACCGCCGCGCGCGTCACCGTGCGCGCCAACGCGGCGAGACGCCCCGCGCCCCACGCCCACACCTGCGGCGTGATGTAGTAGAGCACCGGCACGCCCGCGTCGTGCGCCGCCGCCGCCACTTTCATGTTGAATCCCGGGTAGTCCACCAGGACCACAAGACCCACCGCGCCCGATCGCAGCCGCCGCTTGAGCGCCGCCAGCAACGCGTAGTGCCGCGGGACGTGCTTGAGGACCTCCACAAAGCCCATCACCGCCAGGCGATCGGTATGCTCGATGAGCGTCACGCCCGCGCGCTCCATCCGCGACCCGCCGATGCCGGTGAGCGGCACGTGAGGCGCGCGACGGCGCAGTTCGTCGGCGACTCCGGACGCGTGCAGGTCGCCGGACGCTTCACCGGCGACGAACAGCACCTCACGCACCGGGCGATCCCGCCAACACCGGCATCGACCGCTCGATCGCGTGCATGATCCGGAGCGCCACCTCGAGCGCCTGGCGCCCGTCCTCGCCGGTCACGAGCACAGGCTGGATGCCCTGCACCGCGGCCACGAAGCTCTCGAGCTCGAGTCGCAGCGGCTCGCCCTCGGCCGCATCGAGCGGGACGCGCTCCATGAAGTCTTCGAGCTGCCGCGGCGCAGCGGCCAGCGCGCCCATGTCCAGGTCGCCGCGCAACCGGTAGAACTCGCCGGTGCCCTGCGCCAGGTCTAACGAGAGATACCCGCTGCGTTGGAAGATCCGTAGCTTGCGGAAGCGGTCGCGCGACACGCGGCTGGCGGTGATGTTCGCGACCGCCCCGGAGTCGAAGCCTAACCGGGCGTTCGCGATGTCCACCGACGGCGTCAGCACCGGCACGCCGGCCGCGGCCAATTCGACGACGTGCCCGCCCACCAGCGTGCGCACCAGATCGATGTCGTGGATCATCAGGTCGAGCACCACCGCGACATCGGAGCCGCGTGGATTGAACGGCGCCAGCCGGTTGCTCTCGACGAATCGCGGCTCCGCGATGTGCGGCAGCGCCGCGCGAATGGCGCGATTGAACCGCTCCACGTGTCCCGTTTGCACGAGCGCCTGCGTGGCGCGCGCCGTCGCCAGGAGATCATCGGCTTCGTCGAGCGACGTCGTGATCGGCTTCTCGATCAGCACGTGCACGCCGCGCGCGAGCGCCTGCTTGGCCACCGCATGGTGCGCGGGCGTCGGCACGACGACGGTCACCGCATCCACGCGGTCGAGGAGGGCGGTCAGCGACGGCGCGGCTGTCGCGCCGAGCTCGGCCTCCACCGTCGCCGCGCGCGTGGCGTCGATGTCGTAGAAGCCCGCGAAGGCCACGTTAGGCATGTCGCGCAGCAGGCGCACGTGGTGGTAGCCCAGGCTCCCGGCGCCGATGACGCCCACGCGCGGCGCGCTCACGTCGCCACGCCCCGTCCGCTCCCGTCCACGAACGACAGGAAGTGCCGCACCTCCGGGAACATCTCGAGCTCGGTGTTCGCGCGCTCCATCGCCTGCGACACGTTCAGCTCCGAGCGAAAGAAGAGCCGGTAGGCCCGCTTCAATTCGCGGAGCACGGCCGGCTCGAAGTTCGCGCGCTGCAAGCCCACGCTGTTGAGACCGTACAGTTTGATCGGATTGCCCACCGCCTTGAGATATGGCGGAATGTCTTGCGGCACGCGCGACGCGCCGCCGATGAAACTGAACGTGCCGACTTTCACGAACTGATGGATCGCGCACAATCCCGAGATGATCGCGCGATCCTCGATCGTCACGTGGCCCGCGAGCTGCGTCCCGTTCGAGATGATCACGCCGTCGCCCAGGTGACAGTCGTGCGCCAGGTGCACGTACGTCATGATGAAGCAGTTGCGCCCCACCGTGGTCTTGAGCGACTCGGCCGTCCCGCGATTGATGGTCGCATACTCGCGCACCACGCTGCCGTCGCCGATTTCGACGCACGTGTGTTCGCCCTGAAACTTGAGGTCTTGCGGGTCGCCGCCGATCACCGAGCCGATGCCGATGCGCACGCCGTCGCCCAAGCGCACGTTGCGCTCGAGCACCGCGCGCGCCGACAACACGCACTCGTCGCCCACCACGCACGACTCGCCGATCACCGCCCACGGCCCCACCTCGACGCCGTCGCCTAACTGGGCGTCCGGTGACACGATCGCCGTCGCGTGGATGCGCGCGCTCATCGGTCGACGACCATCGCGGCCATGTCCGCCTCGCACACCACATCGCCCTCCACCCGCGCCACGCCGCGCATCTTGCACACGCGCCCGCGGATCTGGACCATCTCGAGCTCGCACCGCAGCTGATCGCCCGGCCTGACGGGCTTCCGCCACTTCACGTTGTCCAACGACATGAAGTACACGATCTTGTTCTCGGGATCGTCCACCGCGCCCATGAGCAGCATCCCGCCCACCTGCGCCATGGCCTCGACGATCAACACGCCCGGCATCACCGGATGCCCCGGAAAGTGCCCCTGAAAGAACGGCTCGTTCATCGTCACGTTCTTGATGCCGACGATCCGCTTCCGCGGCTCCATCTCGAGGACGCGGTCCACGAGCAGAAACGGATATCGATGCGGCAGCACCTTCATGATCTCTTCGATCCCAAGCATCCGCGATTCGCCCTCCCGGGTGGCCTGCGTGACCATCTGTTGCACCAGCGTGACCGTACCGCGATGACTCGGCTTGACCGCGATCACGCGCGCCCGCACCCGCGCGCCGGCCAGCGCCAGATCGCCCACGCAATCCATCGTCTTGTGCCGCACGAACTCGTCTGCCCAACGGAGCTCCGCATCCACGAGCCCGGAATCATCCAGCACCAACGCGTTCGCCGTCGACGCACCGCGGATCAACCCCATCCGCGACAGCATCTCGACCTCGCGCGTGAATCCGAACGTGCGCGCCGCCGCCAGCTCGCGCGCGAACGAATCGCGCGTCACGCCCAGGTCCAGCATCTGGCGCCCGATGAGCGGGTGCGGAAAATCGATCGTCACCTTGAGCGACAACGACGGTGCCGGCAGCACCTCGTACGCCGACTCGCCGCACTTCACCGACATCGGCCGGGTGACCGCGAGATATTGCACCGCGCCGCCGCGGTCGGCAATCCCCGCCCTGCCTAACGCATCGAAGTACGGCGCGGCGCTGCCGTCCAGAATCGGCGGCTCGGGACCGTCCATGTCGATCACGATGTCGTCGATCTCGTGCGCCGCCACCGCCGCCAGCACGTGCTCCACCGTGTGCAGCGCTTCCGGCCCGGTACCGAGCTGCGTCCGCCGGTCGCTCAGCACCGCGAGGTCCGCCCGAGCAGGAACGAGCGGCTCGCCCGGCAAGTCCACCCGACGAAACACCACGCCCGTTCCCGCATCCGCCGGCCGGAACGTGAGCCGGCACGGCCGGCCGAGGTGCAGGCCGATTCCCTCGAGTGATATCGCGACCGCTATCGAATGACGTTGATCGCTCACGCGTCGCCGCGCTCCAGCAATTTCTCGATCCGGCGCAGCAGACCGGACAGCTTGAAGAGCGCGGCATGCGCCCGCAGCTGCTCGCCGTGCGGACGCGCCGGGTAGCCCGACCACGTCTCGCCGGCCGGAATGTCGCCGAAGACGCCGGCTTGCGCCGCCAATCGCGCACCGGCGCCAATGTCGTGGTGGCCGCTCACGCCGACCTGTCCGGCGAGAATGCAGCCGTCGCCCATGTGTACGGACCCGGCGATCCCAACCTGCGCCATGATCAGGCACAGCCGCCCGATGCGGACGTTGTGCGCGATGTGCACCAGGTTGTCGATTTTGGTCCCGGCGCCGATCACGGTGTCGTCCACGCTGCCGCGGTCGATGGTCGAATTGGCGCCGATCTCGACATCGTCGCCGATGATGCACCGGCCGACGTGCGGAATCTTCCGGTGTCCCTCGCCGCTGGGCACGTAGCCGAAGCCGTCGCACCCCAGCCGCGAGCCGGCGTGCACGCGCACCCGTTCGCCTAACACAGCACCGGAGTACAGCGTGACCCCATCGGCCAGCCACGACCGCGCGCCGACCGGCACGCCGGCGCCGACCGTGGCGTGGCTCCCGACCACGACGTCGTCGCCTAACTGAACGCCGTCGCCGATCACCGCGTACGGCCCGATCGCCACGCCGTCGCCTAACAGGACGCCGCGGCCGATGACCGCCGTCGGGTGCACGCCCCGCTCCCGCGGCGCGGCCGGATACAACTCGGGCAGCACGCGGAGCATCGCCTCGTGCGGCTCGCGCACCACGATTCGGCACGACGCCATCCCCGGCGCGTCAGCCAGGTCCGGCGCCACCAGCACCACGCCGGCCGCCGAGCGCTCGAACAACGCCGCGTAGCGCTGCTGCGCGAGAAAGCTGAGATCCTCGGACGTCGCGCGATCGAGCGGCGCCACACCCCGTACCCGCGTCCCGCCGTCTCCCCGTACCGTGCCGCCTACCAAACGCGCGATCGCCTCGGCGGTGAGTGAAGGGCTCGCCGTCCCCTCATCGCCGAGGCTCGCTCGCGTCACGTCGTTGGGCATTACGGCCGGCTGGAGTCCGGTCGCGCTGCGCCGAGCGGCTTGGTCGACGGTCCTTCGGGCGGCTTCTGCGGCGTCGTCGAAACCGGGCCCGCCGTCTTGAGTCGCGCGATCACCTTGGCGGTGATGTCGAGCGACGAATCCGCCGCAACCACCACGCCGGCCTGATTGCCGGCGTCGAACACCATGGCGTAGCCGTCCTCACTGCGGATCTGCTCGATCACCTTGTTGATGTTCTGCATGATCGGACGCATCAGCTCCGCCTGCCGCTGCTGCGCCTGCTGCTCGAGCTGCTGCACGCGCTGCTGGTATGCGCTCTCTTTCGATTGAATGTCCTTCTGACGCGCCGCCTTCGCAGTCGCGCTCAGCGTCGGCTCGGCTTTGTTGTACGCGGATACGAGTACGTTGAGCGAGTCGCTCATTTTCTGTACCTCGGCGCGATAGCCTTCCATCTCTTTCTGCATCTGCGCTTCGGCATCGGCGCGACCGGGCACTTCGGCCAGAATCTTCTGCGAGTTCACGTAGGCGATTTTCGGCGTGGCGCCGCTCGACGACGAGGTCGTCGGTGGCGGTACGACCCCGCCCTGCGCCAACACAGGTACAGCCATGAGAGTGGAGATTGCCAGCGCTGACAGCGAGGCATGAACAAACGAACGCATTGTGACTCCGGTTAGAAAATTTGTCCGAGCTTGAAGTGCAGCATCCACTTCGGGTCGGGGCGCCCGTTGACGTCGACGCGGTCGAACCCATACGCCCAATCGAGGCCAAGCGGCCCCAGAGGCGTCACGATGGCTACACCGATCCCGGCGCCGCGGAACAGGCGCGTCGGGTCGAAGTCGCGCGGCGAATCGTACACGTTGCCGGCGTCGTAGAAGAGGTCCGAGTACAACATCGAATTGAAGCGAATGCCGACCTCGGCCGTCGTGCTGAAAAAGGCGTTGCCGAAAGACTGAACAGTGGCGTTGCTGTTCGTTCCCGGGACGAATCCCGCCGGCGTGATCGAAAACTCCTCGTAACCGCGCAGTTGTTCGCCGTACTGCGTTCCACCCATGGCGAACTTCTGAGAGTAGAAGAAAGGTCCTGCGTTGCCAAACAGCATACCAGCCCGGGCGGTGAGCCCGAACACCAGCTTCATGGACTGCGAGCCGATCTGCTGGCCGCCGAACGTGGCCAGCGTGGAGTAGTTACGCAACTCCGTGGTGTAGCGCTGGAAGCTCGACGTCCCACCCAGCGGACCACCGTTGAACTGCGCGTCGATCTCGCGGAGTGAGCCCGCGGATGCGAACGGGAGGTCGATCCGGTTGTCGTGCGTCAGCTGTAAGCCGACCGTCGACCGGAAGTGCTGGCGGGTGTCGATCAGCGTATCGCGCGTCGCCAAGCCGCCCGTGAACCGCACCGCCTCACCGCCATACGACACGAAGAGCCGCGTGAACGGCGAGCCGTGCACCGGGAAGCCCAGCTGCAGCGTTCCACCCGACGCCTGACTCTGGCCGAGGTCCGCGATCAGGTAGCGCGAGTACGTGCTGTACGCTGTAGCCGTCGCTGAGATCCGTGTTTGGCGGACGGCCGGGTCTGTGTAGCTCAGCTGGAAATCGTTCACGTACTTGCCGTACTGCCACTGCACCGATGCCTTCTTGCAGAGCCCGAACAAGTTGGGCTGATCGAGACCGATGAAGCCGCCCAGCCCGGTGCCCTCACCCACAGACGCGCCGAAGTTCACGCTGCCCGTGTGCTTCTCCTTCACGTGGAACACGACATCCACGTCGCCCTTGTCGTTCGCCCGCGGAGTCTCGGGCGGCGGCAACGGTGACTCGAAGAAGCCGAGGTTCTGGATATTCTGGTAGCTGCGGATGAGGCGGTCCTGGCTGAACACGTCTCCGGGCACGATGACTAACGCATCGCGGATGCACTGGTCGGACGTGTAGTCGTTGCCCGCAATGTCGATGCGATTGATGGTGGCCGGGCTCCCCTCGGCGATCTCCCAGCGGAGGTTTACGACCGGCACCGAGTCCTTGGTCACCGTCCGTTCCACCACGGGGCGGATCTGCGCGTAGATGTAGCCCTCGTTCGCGTACGCCGTGCGCAGCTTTTCGGTGGCGTCGTCCCACGCCGCGGCATCGAACGCGTTCTCTTCACTCGGCCCGCGACCGAACAGTCCTTTCATCTTCTCGCCTATCGATGGCGACCGCGGCGTGAAGGGATAGAATCGATTGATGTCCGTTGTCGAGAAGTGCCGGTTGCCTACCACCTCGAAGGTGCCCACTTGGTACCGCGGCCCCTCCTTTACTTGCACCTGGACCATCGCCTTGCCGTTCTGCTTGTCCACCACCAGCGAGTCCTTCTGGATCTGGGCGTCGATGAACCCGTTTTCTTGGTAGAGCTTGGGGATGCGGTCGTTGATATCGGACTGAAACTTGTCTTCGTCGAACTCGCCCTTGTGCCAGAACCAGAAACCTTCGGGCTGGGTTTTCATCGCGGCGACCACGTCGCTTGGCTTGAGCAGTTTGCTGCCTTGTATGTCGATTTGTGAAACGGCAAGCCGCCGTCCCTCATTCACCTTGAACGTGATATTGGTGAAGCCGTTGGAGACGGTGCTCTCGGGCTGCACACTGGCCAGGTAGTACCCCTTGGCCTCGTACATCGAGTCGATGCGCTCGACGGCGCGCGAGACTAACGACGGGTCGATCGGCTTGCCTGACAGCAGCTCGATCTTGTCGCGCAGCGCACCCTCGCCGATGACGTCCTCGCCTTCCACGGAGAAGTGCCCGAGCAGCGGACGTTCGGTGACCGTGAACACGGCCGAGGCGTGTCCGTTAGCGCCGACTTCGCAGCCCATTTGCACGGTGCTGAATTGCCCCGTCGCATAAAGGTTGCGTATCGCACGCTGCAGGACGCGGAAGTTGATGGTGTCGCCCTTGGTGATCCCGATGTCCGAGAGCACGGTCGGCGTGGTGACGCGGCTATTGCCTCGGATGATCACGGAGTCGGGAGTGGCACACGGGCCGGAGGCCTGCGCGTGCACCCCGGTCGTCACCGTGATGAAGGCGATCGGGAAGACAAAGCGTCGAAGCATGGCCTATAAGATACACACGAAACGGCGGAAAGCCCCACTGCCGGCGCGGGCAGCGCGCGCTCGCGCGCGCTGCGGGAAGCGCGCTGCTGGGGGAAGCGCTGTCGCTGGGGGAAGTGGGGGCTACCGGGCGCGGCGGCGGCACGTCAACCAACACCGCGCGGTGATCCAACGCAAACTGGGGGAAGAGGGCTACCGCCCCCTTCCCCCAGCATTGCGCTTCCCTCGCTCTACGTCGTGGTCTTGCTCAGGACCTTGAACTCGAGCTTCGACCCGTCGGCCGATACATCCACCTCGACTTCATCGCCCTTCGCAAAGTCTCCGATCAAGATCTTCTCTGACAACGGGTCCTCGACGTACTTCTGGATCGCCCTCTTGAGGGGACGCGCTCCAAAATGCTCGTCGTAACCGTGCGTGCTCAGGAAGTCGTTCGCGGGACCCGACAGCTTGAGCGTGATCTCTTCATCCGACAGACGCCGCTGCACCTCGCGGAGCAGAATCCCGACGATCTGCGAGATGTGCTCCTTGTTGAGCGGGTGGAACACGATCGTGTCATCCAACCGGTTCAGGAATTCCGGATTGAAGACCCGTTGGATCTCCTCCTTCACCTTCTCCTGAATGCGGTCGAAGTTCTCGCGATCGTCCGGAGCCGCGAAGCCCAACCCTTTGCTCTTGGTGATGTCGCGCGCACCCACGTTGGAGGTCATGATCACCACGGTGTTCTTGAAGTCGATCACGCGACCATAGTTGTCGGTGAGGTGTCCTTCGTCCAACACCTGGAGCAGAATGTTGAACACGTCGGGGTGCGCCTTCTCGATTTCGTCGAGTAGCACCACGCTGTACGGCTTGCGACGCACGGCTTTGGTGAGCGTGCCCGAATCCTCGTACCCGACGTAGCCCGGAGGCGCGCCAATGAGGCGGCTCACGGAGAACTTCTCCATGTACTCGCTCATGTCGACACGAATGAGCGCGGACGGATCGGCGAACAGGAACTTGGCCAGCGCGCGCGCCAACTCGGTTTTCCCGACGCCCGTCGGCCCCGAGAAAATGAACGATCCGATCGGACGCGCCGGATCCTTGAGACCCGCGCGGCTCCGGCGGAGGGAGCGCGACAGCGCCTTGATCGCCTCGTCCTGCCCAACGACCGACGCGTGGAGCTCGTCCTCCATGCGCAACAGCCGGGCGCTCTCGGCCTCTTGCAGGCGAGTGACCGGAATGCCGGTCCACCGGCTCACGATGAACGAGATTTCCTCTTCGCCTAACACAGGACGGAACGACTGGCGGTGCTTCTCCCACTCCTCGCCCTTGCGACGGATCTCACCCTGCAGCTCGCGCTCTTTGTCGCGCAACGCAGCCGCGCGCTCGAAGTTCTGATCGCGCACCGCCGCTTCCTTCTCGACGTTCACTTCTTCGAGCTTCGCCTTGAGCTCCGCCACTTCCGGCGGCGGCGCCTGGGCCGCGAGACGCGCGCGCGCGCCCGCTTCGTCGATTACGTCGATCGCCTTGTCGGGCAGGAACCGGTCGGTGATGTAGCGCTCGGAGAGCTTCGATGCCGTCACCAACGTCGTATCGGGGATCGTCACGTGGTGATGATCCTCGTACTTCTTGCGCAGACCACGCAGAATCTCTACGGTCTCCTCCACCGACGGTGGATCGACGATGACCGTCTGGAAGCGGCGCTCGAGCGCGCCGTCCTTCTCGATGTATTTGCGGTACTCGTTGAGCGTGGACGCGCCGACGCATTGCAGTTCACCGCGCGCCAGCGCGGGCTTCAGCATGTTGCTCGCGTCGATCGCCCCTTCGGCCGCGCCCGCGCCGACGAGCGTGTGCAGTTCGTCGATGAAGAGCACGACGTTCTTGTTCTGCGCGATCTCGTTCATGACGGCCTTCAGGCGCTCCTCGAACTGGCCGCGGTACTTCGTGCCCGCGATCACGGCGGCCATGTCGAGCGAGAGGACGCGATTGTCGCGCAGTGAGTCGGGGCATTCCCCGTTCGCGATCAGCTGGGCGAGGCCCTCGACGATCGCCGTCTTGCCGACGCCTGGTTCGCCGATCAGCACCGGGTTGTTCTTCTTC
>DASYXE010000068.1:0-4009 GCA_035935375.1 Gemmatimonadaceae bacterium
GACAGCATCAACTACACGCCCTTCGACGAGTTCACCAATCCCGCCGGCAACACGATTTACTTCCGGATCGTAGTCGACCCGAACTGCGGATTCCGGTCGTTCAAGGAAGGCCGCCCCACATTCTGACGTGCACGACCTGAAGCTCCTGCGCGAGAACATCGCGGCGCTTCGCGACGGAATGCGGCGTCGCGGGAAGCTCGACGCGCTTGGGCCCGTCATCGACCGGGCTCAGGTGCTCGATCGCGACCGGCGCGCGCTGCTCACGCAGATCGAGGAGAAGCAGGCGGCACGCAACGCGGCCAGCCAGGACGTGGCGCGGCGCAAGCGCGCCGGCGAGGAGGCGGCCGACGTCATCGCCCGCACGCGTACGTTAGGCGACGAGATCGCGGCGCTCCAGAAATCGTACGACGCGCAGCTCGCCGAGCTCGAGCAGCTGCAGTACGAGCTGCCCAACATTCCGTTGGCCGATGTGCCCGAGGGCGGCGAGGACGCGAACGTCGTGCTGCGGAGCTGGGGCGAGCCGCGCTCGCACGACGGCGTCCGCCCGCATTGGGAGGTCGGCGAACAGTTAGGCATCCTCGACCTGCCGCGCGGCGCCAAGATCGCCGGCTCCGGGTTCATCGTGTTCCGCGGACGCGGCGCGCGTCTCGTGCGCGCGCTCATCTCGTTTTTCCTCGACCTCGCCACGCGCGAGCACGGCTACGAGGAAGTGTGGGTGCCGTCGCTGGTCAATCGGCGCTCGATGACCGGCACGGGTCAGCTGCCCAAGTTCGAGGATGATGCGTACGTCACCACGGACGATCTCTTCCTGATCCCGACGGCCGAAGTCCCGGTGACGAATCTGTACCGCGATGAAGTGCTCGATGCGGGCGAGCTGCCCAAAGCGCTCACCGCATACTCGCAATGCTTTCGCCGAGAGGCGGGGGCGCACGGCAAGGACACGCGCGGACTCATTCGAGTCCACCAGTTCGACAAGGTGGAGCTGGTGCGCTTCACCACGCCCGAGGACGCGCCGGCGCAGCTCGAGCTGCTCACGTCGCACGCCGAAGCCGCGTTGCGCAAGCTCGAGCTGCCGTACCGCGTGAAGGTGCTCGCCGCGGGCGACACCGGATTCTCGAGCGCAAAAACCTACGACCTCGAGGTGTGGGCACCCGGCGTCGGCGCGTGGCTCGAGGTCTCGTCGTGTTCCACGTTCGCTGATTTTCAAGCGCGGCGGGCGAACATTCGCTATCGTCCAGGCCCAAGCGAGAAGCCGCGCTTCGTCCACACGCTCAACGGGTCGGGTCTCGCGTTTCCGCGCACGATCATCGCCTTACTGGAGCATCACCAGCGTGCCGACGGCACCATGGCGGTACCGGACGCGCTGCGTCCTTATCTGGGCGCGGATACGTTAGACTGAGCCCATGCGGCGCAGCGCGACGGTCATCCTGCTCGGAGGACTGCTCGCGGTCCTCCTTGGCGCGTACACCGTGTACTCCCGGCGCGTCGTGCGCGAGCTGCGGCGCGACGCGGGGCGCTACGGCGCGATGTACGCGCGGGTGTATCAGGCGCTCACCGATCCCACCGAAGAATCGGGCAACACCGCGCTGCTCGCGCTGTCGCAGCAGATCAACGAGCTGGGCGTGCCCGTCGTCATCACCGACACGTCGGGCATGCCGACGGCAGCGGTCAACCTGCCGTTTTCGGCGCCGCTCACCGATCCGCGCGTGCGCGTGTACGTCGCGTCGCTCGACAGACAGAACGCGCCGGTCGTCGAGCCGGGCATCGGCGAGGTGCACTTCGGCGACAGCGTGCTCATCACGAGCCTGCGGTTCATTCCGCTGCTCCTGGCATCGCTGCTCGTCCTAACGGGAGCCGCCATCGTCTACGTGCTGCGGACGCGAAGCCGCGCCGATCGCGAGCGCGTCTGGGCGGGCATGGCGCGCGAGTCGGCGCACCAGTTGGCGACGCCGCTGTCGAGCCTGAGCGGATGGATCGAACTGCTGCGCGACCATGCCGACGATGAGGTATCGGCGTCGGCCGCGCGCCACATGGAAGCCGACCTCGAGCGACTCGAGCGTGTGTCGCACCGGTTCGAGCGCATCGGCCGTCCGCCGCGCCGCGACAAGCTGGATCTGGGAGATCTCGTGGTGCGCGTCGGCGCGTACTTCCAGGCTCGCGTGCCCACGCTCGCGCACCAGGTGACGCTCGTGGCGTCGCGCGCGAACGAGCCGATCGTGATCGAGGGCGACGAAGTGCTGCTCGAGTGGGCGCTCGAGGTGCTCGTGAAGAACGGACTCGACGCGCTCGCCGGTCGCGGCGGCCGGTTGTACATGACCACCAAGCGTCTCGATCCCGACCGTGTGCGCGTGCGTGTGGCCGACGACGGACCGGGCGTGCCGCGCGAGCTGCGCACGCGCATCTTCGAACCCGGCTATTCGACGAAGCAGTCGGGGTGGGGCATTGGTCTGTCGCTGGCCAAACGCATCGTCGAAGAGAATCACGGCGGACGTCTCGTGCTCGCGCCGTCGGAGAAAGGCGCGACGTTCGACATTATACTTCAGGGATGAGTCGCACCGCCATCTCGCCGGACGCCCTGGCCTCGCTCAACGACGCGCAACGCGAGGCCGTCATGCACTTCGAAGGACCGATTCTCGTGCTCGCCGGTGCGGGCTCGGGGAAGACGCGCGTCTTGACCACCCGCATCGCGCGCCTCATCGAGCACCACGGCGTCGATCCGCGGCACATTCTCGCGGTCACGTTCACCAACAAGGCGGCCGGTGAGATGCGCGAGCGCGTTGCTCGCCTGCTGGGCGCGGAGCCCGAGGGCATGTGGGCGGGGACGTTTCACGCGATCGGCGCGCGGATGCTGCGGCGTGAGGCGCCGCTCGTGGGACGCACGGCCAGCTTCACGATCTACGACGAGGACGACAGCCTGGCGCTCGTTAGGCGCGTGATGGAGCAGCTGCGCATCTCCACCAAGGAATGGGCGCCCAAGGCGCTGCGCGCCGAGATGTCGGACGCCAAGAACGCGCTCGTGACGCCGGACGAATACGCGACGCGTGCGCTGCATCCGGTGGAGCGCGCCGCCGCCCAGGTGTACCCGCTGCTCGAGCGCGCGCTGCGCGAAGCCAACGCCGCCGACTTCGACGACCTGCTCGTGCTGCCGGTGCGCCTGCTCGAGCAGCACCCCGACCGCCTGGCCGAGTACCGGCGCCGCTTCCAGTTCATTCTGGTGGACGAGTACCAGGACACGAACCGCGCGCAATACCGGTTGATCTCTCTGTTAGGCGGAGAGCACGGGAACGTGCTCGTCGTGGGCGATGACGACCAAAGCATCTACGGGTGGCGCGGCGCCGATATCCGCAACATCCTCGACTTCGAGAAGGATTTTCCCGCCGCGCGCGTGGTGCGCCTCGAGGAGAACTATCGCTCCACGCCGCAGGTGCTCGAGGTCGCGAACGTCGTCATCAGCGCCAACACGAGCCGGCGCGGCAAGACGCTGCGCGCCACGCGCGGCGCCGGCGAGACGGTCACCCTCGTGGGCAGTCTCGACGAGCGCGACGAAGCGGAGTTCGTGACCACCGAGCTGCTCTCGCGCCGCGCCGCCGATGCAACGCTCGCCCTACGCGACATCGCCGTGTTGTACCGCACCAACGCGCAGAGCCGATCGCTCGAGGAAGCGTTCCGCCTGCGCGCGATCCCGTACCGGCTCGTGGGCGCCGTGCGGTTCTACGACCGGCGCGAAATCCGCGATCTCGTGAGCTACCTCAAGCTCATCGCCAATCCGGCCGATGACGAAGCGTTCCGCCGCGCGGTCGCCGTGCCGCGCCGTGGGTTAGGCGAATCGACCATCGAGCAGCTGGCCGAGCGGGCGCGCGCGGCCGGCGTCCCGCTGCTGGCAGCCGCGGGACGTCCGGACCTCCAGGACGGCCTGCGGCCGGCCGCGCGTACGGCGCTCTCGGGTTTCGCCGCGCTCATCACGCGCCATCGCGAGCGCGCCGCCGACTCGGCGGTGGACGAACTGCTG
>DASYXE010000069.1:0-5105 GCA_035935375.1 Gemmatimonadaceae bacterium
TCGTGCAAGAGATCCCTTGGTCCTCACGATCATCGCGCTTGCCGGCGTCGTGGGGAGTCGACTCCGCCGGCGGCGCTGGGTAGGGCCGAGTGAGCGAAAGGCAAGAGCCCTGGCTGAACAAGCGGGGCTCCGGCGCGGGTCGCGCTGCAACCGCTAGATTCCACGCGTGACTTCCCGCCTCAGCACGCAGGTCCAGAAATTCAGGTCGGGCGAGCCCGGCAAGCTCGGCGTCCTCATGGCGACGGCTTTCGTCGACATGGTGGGTGCGTTGATGATCTTGCCGTTGATGCCGTTCTACGCCGAGAAGTTCGGCGCCAGTGATTTCATGGTCATGGTGCTGGTGTCGGCGTTCTCGGCAATGCAACTGGTGAGCGCGCCGCTGTGGGGCCGCGTCTCGGACCGATACGGTAGAAAACCCGCGCTCCTCATTGGGCTCGGCGCTTCGGCGATCGCCTACGTCGTGTTCGCGTACGCCGATTCGTATTGGCTGCTGCTGCTGTCGAGGGCCGTACAAGGCGCGGGCGGCGGCACCACAGCGGTGATTCAGGCGTACGTGACCGACAGCGTCGAACCGCGCAACCGCGCGAAAGGGTTAGGATGGCTGTCGGCGGCGACGAACGCCGGTGTTGTGTTAGGCCCGGCGCTCGGATCGTGGTCCAAGCAGTTCGGAGGCGACCACGGGCCGGGGTTGGTCGCGGCGGTCCTCTGTGTGCTCAACGTGCTCTTCGCGGCCAAGTACCTCGTGGAGTCGCGCGTCGTATCGGCCGCGGATCGTGCGCGCCGCGCGAGCGGCAACACGACGGTGAAAGCCGTGCTGCGCGTGGCCTCGTGGCGTCACATTGGCGATCCGCCATCGCGTCTCGTATGGATGTACTCGATCGGGATCGGCGCCTTCTATGGTGTCAACGCGCTGATCACTCTGTATCTCGGCCGTGCGTTCAACGTGACGGCCGAATCGATCGGTCCCTTTTATTCGTACATCGGCGCGCTCAACATCTTCTTCCGGCTCATCGTGTTAGGCAAGGCGGTCGACACGCTGGGCGAAATGCGTACATCGCGAATCGGCGCATCGATATTGGCGCTGGGACTCGCGGCCATTCCGCTGACGTCGCCGGTACACATCCCCCACTTGACCTATCTGACCATCGGTCTTGCGCTGGCGCTGATTCCGCTCGGCACGGCGCTCAATTTCCCGTGTGTCACCGCCACGTTGTCACGCGTGGTGAACGACGATGACCGCGGTCTCTACATGGGTGTGCAGCAGACGTACGGCGGCCTCGCGCGCGTTCTGTATCCGTTGGCCGCCGGTGCCGCGTCCGATCATTTCGGCGTGGGCGCGCCGTTCTGGTTGTCTGCGTTGCTCGTCGCGAGCACGATCCTCATCGGAAAGAACCTGGATCGATTCACGGCCAGAACGGGCGAGCACCCCGTACCATCGCCTGCTGTTGCCGAAGCGGTGAAGGAAACGCCAGCCATCGCAGAGTAGCGGCGAACGCCGCGCGGTGCGGCGCCATGCCTTACTGAATGACCACCGCCTCCGCGCGCGTCCAGCGCCCTTCCGCCCAGCGCGCGATGAGCGTGATGGCGAGCACGAGCGCAATCAGCACCACGCTGAAGGCCGCGGCCGTGCCGAACGCAAAGTTCCGCAGCTGCGAGAGGATCTCCATCGAGATCGGGCGATTGGCGTGCGTGAACAGCACGATGCTCGCCACGAATTCGCCGACTGCGGTAATCCCCGCGAGCATTGCGCCGGCAACGAGCCCGGGGCGTGCAGCGGGAAGCACGACGCGACGCATGGTGAGCCACCAGCTCGCGCCTAACCCTCGCGCGGCGTCCTCGAGCGACGGATCCATCTGCCGCAGCGATCCTTCGGTCGCGCTGGACACGAGCGGTATGCCGCGCACGAAGTACGCCAGCGGCAGAATCCAGAAGGTGCCGACGAGCAGCACGCGCGCACCGAGCAACGCGTTGCGATCGAACGTCGATGCGAGTCCAATGGCGATCGCCGTTCCTGGAATGGCCCACGGCAGCGCAACGAGAATTCCGAGCAGCCAACGGACGCGGAATCGGCGCAGCACGAGCAGATAGGCGGCGAGGAAGCACACGACAATGTCGAGCGCGGTTGCAATGGCCGTCATCGACACACTGTTCCAGATCGGCACCCACAGCTCGGTGTCGGTGGCGAGCCGCCGGAAGTTGTCGAGGGTGTACTCGGGCGGCAGCACTTGTGTCGTCCACGTGCCGTCCCGCGCGAACGACACGAGAATGACCATGGCATGCGGCAGCACGAGAATGATCACGAGCACCGCACCGAGGATCGGCGCGAGCGCACGCGCGGTGGGCGACTGCAGTCGGCTGCGCACGGCAGATCCTTTCGATGACACCGCATAGGTGCGACGCCGCTCGAACCACCGCAACAGAATCAGCGCGGCGATCGCGCCAACCGCGAGCACGGTGGTCTCGACGTAGGCGAGGTCCATCGCGCCATTGAGCTTGGATGCGACGATCTGCGTGGACAGCACACGGAGACCGCCGCCGAAAATGTATGGAGCCGAAAAGCTGCCGAGGGCGCTCATGAACACGAGCAGCATCGACCCGGCGATGGCCGGCGTGAGGAGCGGCAGGGTGACGCGGCGCAGTCGGAACGACCGCGACGCGCCTAACCCGGCCGCGGCTTCGTCCAACGATGTGTCCAGCCGCTCGAGTCCTGCCGCGACAAACAGAAAGACGTACACGTACATCGTGTACGCGTGCACGAAGATGATCGCCCAGGCGCCGTTGAGTGTCCACGGCGCGTGGTCGAGTCCGAGGAGCGCCTGCACGCCGCGCGTCACCACGCCGCTCTCGCCGTAGAGAAACAAAAACGCGACCACGCCCACGAGCGGCGGCAGCGCTGCCGGCAGGGTGGCGACCGCGCTCAGGAGACGGCGCCCGCGAAACTCCACGCGCGTGAGCAGAAACGCCAACGGCAGGCCGACGGCCACGGAAGCGATGACCGATCCGATCGAAATCACGAGCGTGGTGCGCAACGCCTCACGATCCGTCGGACTGGATGCAAACTCGCGCCACGACCGCAGGCCGTGCTCGAAACTGCCGGCGATGATGGACGCGTTGGGATAGACGACTGTCCACAGGAGGACGACCAACACCGGCAGCGCGAACAGCCACGTGCCCTTCGCGCCCGCGCGGGTGCTCACGCGACCACCGCCACGGGCTCGCGCGTGACCCGCACCCACACCGTATCGCCGGGCTGGACGTCGCGCACGGTGCTGTGCAGCTCGAGATCGACGTCGCCCGCCACCCGCACGCGGTACGCGAGCAAGGCGCCCGCGAAACGCCGCTCCTTCACGACGCCGGTCCACGCATCCTGCCCGTTCGGCGGAGAAAAGCCGAGCGCGTCGGGTCGCAGCACGGCGGTGGCCATCCCGCGCGACGGCAGTCCGGGCGCTGGAGCGGCGCGAAGCGTCCGGGCCGCGCCGCCTAACTGAACGGTGATGCGGTCCGCATCCAGCGTGCCCGCGACGAGCGTCGACCGGCCGATGAACGTGGCCACCTCCCGGTTCGCCGGACGATCGTACAGGACTTCCGCCGTGCCCACCTGCAACAGCCGGCCCGCGGCCAGCAGCGCCACGCGGTCGGCGACGGCGAAGGCGTCCTCCTGATCGTGCGTCACGAACAGCGCGGTCACGCCGAGGCGGCGCAGCGTCGCGCGCAGCTCTTCGCGCGTGCTCCGCCGCAGCGTCGGATCGAGGTTGGACAGCGGCTCGTCGAGGAGCAGCACCGGCGGCTCGATGACTAACGCACGCGCGAGCGCGACTCGCTGCTGCTCGCCACCAGACAGCGACTGGATGGCCCGCCCCGCGGCGCCCGCCAAACCGACGCCGGCCAACGCCTCGGCGGCGCGGGTCATGCGGTCCGTCCGCGTAACGCCGCGCGCCTCGAGGCCGAACGACACGTTCTGCCCAACGGTGAGGTGTGGGAACAGCGCATAGTGCTGGAACACCATGCCGAACTGGCGGCGTTGCGGGGGCAGGCTCGTGATGTCGCGTCCATCGAGTACGACGCTGCCGGCATCGGGAGCCTCGTAGCCCGCGACCATGCGCAGCGTCGTGGTCTTGCCCGAACCGCTGGCGCCGATCAGCGCGACCAACTCTCCCGCCGCAATCTCGAGCGACACCGCATCCACCGCGGCACGTGCTTCGCCGAAGCGGCGCGTCAGCCGATCGAGCACGAGATGCGGCGTGGCGCCGCTCACCGCGAGCTGTTCCGGATGTGCGAGTCCCAATACTGCATCCACTCGTCGAGATGCTGGTCGAGCATCGCGCGATCGAGTGGCATGGGTTTGATCTGCGCGCGCGCGTCGCGAATCCACTGCGGCAGCGAGTCCGACGGAATGTCGGTGCGCACCGGAATGCGGTAGAAGCGCTCGGCGGCGTCGAGGAGCGCGCGCTCGGACGTCACGAACTCGTAGTACTGGCGCGCGATCGCCGGATGCTGTGCGCCTTTCACCAACGCAATCGCATCGACCAGGAGCGGCGTTCCGCTCGTCGGTATCGTGTACTTCACCGGGATGTGGTATCGATCGCGCAGCATCGCCAGGTCCGGCATGTCGAACAGCGTGATCAATCCTTCCTGGCGGCCAAGCTTCTGGTACAGAATCGTCGGGTTGAGCGTGTACTCCTTGGTCTGCGCGTCGAGCCGCTTGAGCCAGTCGTAGCCTTGGTTAGGCGAACCAGTCTGCCGAATGCTGCGCAGAATGATGCCGCCGAAGATCGCGCGCATGCTGCCCGACGCGATCGGATCGCGGATCAGCACCTTCCCTTTCCATTTCGGATCCAGCACATCGTCCCAGTCTTTGGGCGCGGCCGAATCGCTCACCGCCTGGCTGTTGTAGCCGATCACCTCGGGGGTGAGGTACGTGCCGTACCAGAGGTCGTTCGGGTCGTGGCTGTCGGCGGGAACTGCGTTCGCCCACGTCGGACGATAGGGCGTGAGCAGTCCCTCGCGGCCGGCGCGCTCGAAGATTTCCTCGGGTGCGCCGAACCAGATGTCGGCTTGCGGATTCGCTTTCTCGCTGCGCAGGCGGTCGATGATGTCCTGCGATC
>DASYXE010000070.1:0-8201 GCA_035935375.1 Gemmatimonadaceae bacterium
CAACCGCTGCTTGAGATCGAGCCGCTCCGGAATCGCCTCGATCACGATCGTTGCGTCGGCCGCGCATTCCTCGGCGCTCGGCACGGTGGTGAGCCGCTCCAGCGCGGCGTTCCGTTGGGCGGACGTACACTTGCCCTTCTCGATGGCCGTGTCGAAGGCGCGCTCGATGTGCTGCGTGGCCCGCGCCAACTGCTCGGGGCGTGCGTCGGTGAGGCACACCCGGCAGCCGGCGAGCGCGGCCACGTACGCGATGCCGTGGCCCATCGTGCCCGCACCGATCACGGCGACGACCGGCGCCGTCATGAGGGCAGGGCCATCGACCGCAGGGTGTGCTGCAGGAGCGGCAGGTGGTCCGTGCACAGCGCATCGACGCCTAACGCAGCCAGCTCCGTCGCCGCCTCGGCGCGGTTCACCGTCCAGGCGATGACGCGGCCGCCGGCGCCGTGCACCGCGGCCACCATCGCGGCATCGATCAGGTCCCACCGCGGCCACGCGTCGAGCGCGTCGGCCGCCCGCATCGCCGCGGGCACGTCCTCGACGGCGCGGTCGAACAGAATCCCGGCGCGGAGCTCCGGCGCGAGCGCGCGTGCCCGGCGCACCGCGTCGTGATCGAAGCTGTGCACCGCACACCGCTCGGGGCTGGGCGACTTCCGGATCACGTCGATCGCCGCCGCCTCCACACCAGTGCCCTTGAGCTCCACGAACACGTCCGCGCGCCCCCGAACGGCGGCCAACACCTCGGCCAGCGTCGGGATGAGCGCCATGCCGCGCACCGAGAACCCCTGTAGCTCGTCGAAGGTGAGCGCGTCGATCCGCTTTCCCGTCAGGCGGCCGGACGGGGCCGTCGCCCGCGGGACCTCGTCGTGGTGCACCACGACCACGCCGTCCTTCGTGGTGTGCACGTCGAGCTCGATCCCGTCGGCGCCGAGCTCGAGCGCGCGCATGAAGGACGGCAGCGTGTTCTCCGGCCGCTCGCGCGGCGCGCCGCGGTGCCCGATGAGCAGCGGACCCGTCCGGCGCGCCGCCCCCGCGCCGGATCCGAGCCCAACTGAGTTAGTCGTCACCTTTTTTCGGCTGAATCCAGTCGTTTTCCTTGAAGATCGACCGCAAGAGCTCGCGGTCGGGCGCCGTCGGCATCACCGACTCGACGTACGCCTTGTATCCCTCGCGCGGGATCGGCTCCCCATCCAAGTTGAACGTCTGGCCTTTGTACTGCCCGATGCGCCGATTGAACTTGATGCTCGGCACCTTGAGCTTGGGCTGGTGCTCCGGCACGTGCAGGTTGAGCCGGTCGATCAACCCTTGCACTTCCTGGCGGTAGAGCTCGCGCGCGTACTCGTTGAGCCGCGACGGATCCGGCGATTGGGGATTGGTCCGCTCGTCGAACCGCCCCTTGAGTCCCCACGTGTACGCCCACTGCGCCGAGGACGAGGCGTCGGTGCCGAACAGATCGAAGGCCGTCGACACCCACTTGTTGAAGTAGCGCTGCATCACGTCGGTCGGGATGCGCCCGGCCTTGATGATGCGCAGCAAGCCGTTGTTGCCGGTGCCTAAATGAAACGACTCCTCGCGCAACATCGGCTTCATCGAGCGCGAGAGCGGCGCGAACGCCGACGTCGACATCATCTGCAGCTGGTATTTGCCGTCGCGATCGATGAATTCGGTGTAGGCGAAGAAGTCGAGCCAGTTCTCGACGCTCTCGTTGAAGGAGCCGAGGAGGCGCTCGTGCTCGTCGGCGCGCCGTTGGAGGAGCTTCTCGGCTTCGCGCTTGCCTTCGTCGCCGAAGTGCGACACGAGCAGATACGACATCTGCCATCCGTGTCGCATCTCCTCGGCCATCACGCGATAGATGGCGAGCAAGTCGTAATCGCTCGGCGCGTGCTCGAGGAGGGCGCGCTGCTGCTCCACCGATGCGAACTCGGTGTCGCCCTGAAAAATGATGAGCGTTTGCAACGCATCGCGGATGCGCTGATCCGGAATGTGCATGACCGTCGGCCACTTGTGATTGCCCTTGTAGTGGCCGAACTCGATCTCGGAGACGTCGAGGTCCGCGAGCTTGACGTCGAACTTGTAGTCCTTGAGCTCTTTGGCCTCGAGGCCGATGTCTTCCTGCCAGACCTTGAACAGGTCTACCCAGTCGTCGAAGTTCGTGATCTTGGTCAACGCCATGGCGTCATGCTCCTCTCGTGAGCTGCGTGTGGCCGCTGCCTAACGCTCAGCGGGCCGATATCACCGGGCCGCCGGCTGTCCGAACGCCGGCCGCCGTTTTTCCAGGAACGCCGTAATGCCTTCCGCCGCGTCGCCGCTCCGGAAGCACTGGAGCTGCGCATCGAGCTCGTAGTCGAGCATCTCGGGCAGCGAGCGGTCGAGCGACGCGTACACCGCGCGTTTGGCCATCGCGATGGCCAGCGCCGGCTTGGCGGCGAGCGCCGACGCGAGCGCCCGCGTCTCCGCGCCTAACGAATCGTGCGGCACCACGCGGTTGAACAAGCCGAGCCGCAGACACTCCGGCGCGTCGACCATCTCGGCGAGCCAGACCAGCTCGAGCGTCTTGGCGGGTCCGACCAGCCGCGGCAGGAAGTACGTGGCGCCCCAATCGGGATGGAGGCCGATGCGGTTGAACGTCTGGCCCAACGACGCGCGATCGCTGGCGATGCGCACGTCGCACGCCAGAGCGAGGTTGGCGCCGCCCCCCGCGGCCGGCCCGTTGATGCTCCCGATCACGGGCTTGGACGACGCGCGCATGGTGGTCACGACGCGCCGGCCGGCCTCGACCAACGCCGCCATCGACGCCTCGTCGCGCTTGGCGATGAGCTCCGACATGTAGCCGATGTCGGCACCGGCGCAGAAGGCGCGGCCGGCGCCCGTGAGGACGATCACGCGCACCGTGTCGTCCTGCTCCAGCGCATCGAGCGCATCGGCGACCTCGCGGCGCATCGTGCCCGCGAACGCGTTCAGCTTGTCGGGCCGGTTGAGCATCAGCGTCCCGATGCCGTCCTCCCGCTCGACGCGAATGTATTCGAAGCTCATCGCACGCGCTCCACGATCATGGCAATGCCCTGGCCGACGCCGATGCACATCGTGGCCAGTCCGCGCGCGGCCTGGCGGCGGCGCATCTCGTGCACCAGGGTCGTCAGCACCCGTGCCCCCGACGCGCCTAACGGATGGCCCAACGCAATCGCGCCGCCGTTGACGTTGACGCGCGCCGGGTCGCAGCCCAGCTCGCGCATGCACGCCACCGACTGCGAGGCGAACGCTTCGTTGAGCTCGACGAGGTCGATGTCCGCCATGCGCAGTCCCGCGCGGGCGAGCGCCTTGCGGGTCGCCGGGACCGGTCCCAGTCCCATCACGTCGGGGGCCACACCCGCCACCGCCGAGGTGACGATGCGCGCCAGCGGCTCGAGTCCCGCCCGCCGCGCCGCCGGCTCCGACATCACGAGCAGCGCGCTCGCGCCATCGTTGATCCCGCTCGACGAGCCCGCCGTCACCGTGCCGTGCGTCTTCACGAAGGCCGGTTTCATCGCCGCCAAACTCTCCATCGTCACGTCCGGCCGCGGATGCTCGTCGCGCGACACGACCGTCGCGTCACCACGCCGTCCCGCCACCGTCACCGGCACGATCTGGTCGTCGAAGCGTCCGTCGGCGATGGCGCACGCCGCGCGCCGCTGGCTCTCCAGCGCGAACGCGTCCTGCTCCTCGCGCGACACGCCGCAGCGCTTCGCCACTTCCTCCGCCGTCTCGCCTAACGAGATCGTCCACTCGCGCGGCATGTTGGGATTCGTGAACCGCCAGCCGACGGTGGTGTCCGCCGAGACAGGCGCGGCGCGCACGAACGCTTCCTCGGGCTTGAGCGTCACCCACGGCGAGCGCGACATGCTCTCCACGCCGCCGGCTAAGAACACGTCGCCCTCACCGGCGCGAATCGCCTGCGCCGCACTCGCCACCGCTTGCAGTCCGGATCCGCACAACCGATTGACGGTCTGCCCGGGAATCTCCACCGGCAGCCCGGCGAGCAGCGACGCCATGCGCGCCACGTTCCGGTTGTCCTCGCCTGCCTGGTTGGCGCATCCGAGGATGACGTCATCGATGCTCGACGGATCCACGCCGGTCCGCTCGACGAGCGCGCGCAGGACGCCGGCCGCGAGGTCGTCCGGCCTCACGCGCGCCAGCGCGCCGCCGTGGCGGCCGATCGGGGTGCGGAGCGCCGCGACGATGACGGGATTCATGACGAGGGAAGCGCTGGCTGTGCGCTCGCTGTGGGAAGCCCTTCGCTGGGGGAAACGGGCGCCTGCGGCGCCCCGAGGGAAGCGCGCTTCGCGCTGAGGGTTGTCCCTCTTCCGACAGGCGGTGAAGCCGCCGGTTCCCCCAGCGCAGCGCGTCCCCCAGGGCGCCCAAGGCGCCCGCTTCCCCCGGAGCTCACGACAGATCCACCCACACCGATTTCACCTGCGTATATCCCTCCAACGCATACGACCCCAGCTCCCGCCCGAAGCCGGACTGCTTGTAGCCGCCGAACGGCGAGCCGGCGTCGTACATGTTGTACGTGTTCACCCACACCGTACCCGCGCGCACCGCACGCGCCGTGCGCAGCGCCTTCTTGATGTCGCGCGTCCAGATGCCCGCCGCCAATCCGTAGATCGTGTCGTTGGCTAACGGAATGGCGCCATCCATGCCGCCCTGGAACGACATCATCGCGAGCACGGGACCGAAGATCTCCTCGCGCGCGATGGTCATACCGGGCTCCACGTCGCCGAAGATCGTCGGCGCGATAAAGTAGCCCTTGCCGTTCACCGGCACGCGCTCGCCGCCCGCGAGGAGCGTCGCGCCTTCCTTGCGGCCGCTCTCGATGTAGCCCAGCACGCGCTCCATCTGCGCCTTGGACACGATCGCGCCTAACCGGGTCTTGGGATGCAGCGGGTCGCCGGCCACCATCTTCTTGGCGCGCTCGAGCATCTTGTCGCGCAGCGCGTCGCGCACATCCTCCTCGACCAACAGCCGCGACCCCGCCGCACAGACTTCGCCCTTGCCGTAGAAAATCCCCGTGAGCGCGCCGCGCGCCGCGGCATCGAGATCGGCGTCGGCAAACACGATGTTGGGCGACTTGCCGCCCAACTCCATCGAGACTTTCTTCACCGTCCCGGCGGCCGCGCGCATGATCTCCTTGCCCACCTCCGTCGAGCCCGTGAACGCGATCTTGTCCACGTCGGCGTGCTGCACCAGCGCCATCCCCGCGATGCGACCCGGGCCCGGCACGCAGTTGAACGCGCCCGCCGGGAAGCCCGCCTCGAGTGCCAGCTCCGCCATGCGCAGGGCGGTGAAGGGCGTTTCCTCCGACGGCTTGAGCACGATCGTGTTCCCGCACGCGAGCGCGGGGCCGATCTTCCACGCCGCGAGCGACATCGGAAAGTTCCACGGCACGATTGCCCCGATCACGCCTAACGGCTCGCGCAGCGTGTAGTTCAGGAAGGGCCCGTCCACGGGGATCGTCTCCCCGTACACCTTGTCCGCCCACCCGCCGTAATACATGAACGTCTCGGCCGTCAGGCGAAGGTCGATCGCGCTTTCGAAGATCGGCTTCCCGTTGTTGAGCGTCTCGAGCCGCGCCAGCTCGTCCTTGTGCGCGAGACAGAGCTCGCCCAACCGGTACAGCATCTGCCCGCGCGACCGCGCGCTGAGGCTGCGCCACGCGTCGCTCTCGAACGTGCGCCGAGCGGACGCCACCGCGCGGTTCACATCGGCGACGTCCGCCTGCGCGACGTGCGCGATCGTCTCTTCCGTCGCCGGATTCACCACCCCGAACGACTTCCCCGACGCCGCGTCCACCGACTCACCATCGATGATGAGCCGGGTCGGGAACCGCTCCGTTTCCACCGCCGTCATCGCGGGCGCCTACTTGCCCTTGAACGTCGGCTGCCGCTTCTCGACGTACGAGCCGATGCCTTCCTTCGCGTCGAGACTCTTGAACAACAGGCTCTGCAGCTCGCGCTCCATCGCCAACCCGTACTCCAGCGGCACCTCGGCGCCCGACTGCACCGACCGCTTGATGTGCCCGACGGCCATCGCCGCCTTGTTGGGCAGGCAGAACTGCCGCGCGTAGAGCAGCACGCTGTCCCACCAGTTGTCCTTGGCGTAGACCTCGTTCACGATGCCTAACGTCTGCGCTTCCTCGAACGAGAACGTGCGGCCCGTCACCATCAGCTCGATCGACTTCGCCTTACCGACTAACCGGGCCAGCCGTTGCGTCCCGCCCGTGCCGGGCAGCACGCCCAGATTCACTTCCGGCAGTCCGATCTTGCCCGCATCCTGCTTGGCCAACCGAATGTCGCACGCCATCGCGATCTCGAGCCCGCCGCCCACGCAGTGTCCGTTGATCGCGGCGATCACCAGCTTGGGCGTCTGCTCCAACCGGCTCAACGTCTCGTTCGCGTGCAGACAGAAGTAGTACTTGAACGTCGGATCCATCTCGTTGAGCATGTTGATGTTCGCGCCCGCCGAGAAGAACTTGTTGCCCGCGCCGCGCAGGATGATCACCTGCACCGTGTTGTCGAACCGCGCCTTGAGGATGCACTCGTCCAACTGCCGCATCATCTCGTGCGTGTACGTGTTCGCCGGCGGATCGTTCAGCTCGATGATCGCGATGTTGCCATCCATGCTGTACGTGACCAGCGTCGCCTGCTCGCGGTCAGTTACTGTGGCGGTAGCCATCGATCAACCTCGGGTGTAAAAGAGTCTATGGTGTCGTCGGTGCGTCGGTGCGACGCGACCCACGTGTCATCCCGCCGACGAGCGGGGCAGCGCGGCATCGGACACCGGGAGTCCCACGTACCCACCCAAAAACAGGTGGCAGACGTTCTGACTCAGCATCTCCACGCCGACATCGCCCAACGGATCGTACCAGTTGTAAATCCAGTTCATCATGCCGAACAACGAGTACGCCGCCACGCGGCGGTTCAAGTGCGCCGGCCCGTGTGCGCGCTCGACGTCGGCGAGCACATCCATCAGCGCGCGCGTGTACTCGCGCTTCATGTCGTTCACTTTCTGCAGGTACTCGCCAGACAACGCGCCCGCCTCGTGCGACAACACCTTCATCTCCGCCATGTGCGCGGCGAAGTAGTCGAGATGGTTGTCGATGAACCGGCCGATGCGCTCGATGGGATCGGTCACGCCCTGGAGCGCCACGCGCATGCCCGCGATGACCGCTTCGAAGTTGCGGGTCTGGATGAGGTAGAGCAGCTCTTCCTTGCTCTGCACGTAGTAGTAGACCCCGGCCAGCGACACCCCCGACGCACGCGCCAGGTCCCGCATGCTCGTCTCGTGGTAGCCCCGCTCGGCGAACACCTTCGCCGCCGCGGAGAGGAGCGTGTCGAGCTTCTGATCCCGGGTCGGTCCCGCCATTCCACCCCCCAGAGCGCTTTCGAACGATCGTTCAACTCCAACCTACCCCGGGGTGACGGGAGCGTCAAGCGAGCCTTAACACCCCGGTGTGATCTACGTCTCACTGGGCGACGGGATGACTGAGCCCAAGCGGACGGCCGATGAGCCGGATGACGACGCGCTCATCGCTCGGTGGCGGAGCGGGGACGAGCGGGCCGCGACGCTCCTGGTCGAGCGGCACGCGACGCCGCTGGCGCGCTTCGTCGCCGGGTTAGGCGAACGCCGCGAGGTGGAGGAAGTCGTCCAGGACACGTTCGTGCGCGCGTTCGCGTCGCTCGACGGCTTTCGCGGCGACAGCTCGTTGCGCACGTGGCTGTTCACGATCGCGCGCAACCTCGTGCGCGACCGGGCGCGCAGCCGAAAAGGGGCGCGCGACGTGGTGTCGATCGAGGAGTGGCACGCGGCGACCGAGCACGATGCGTTGGACGCCGCGGTGGCCGACGAGACGAACGCACGGATGCGGGCGGCGGTCGAAACGCTGACGCCGATGCAGCGCGAGGTGTTCACGCCGCGGGTGACCGACGGACTGTCGTACAGGGAGATCGCGGCCGTCGTATCGAGCACGGAAGGCGCGGCGCGGGTACACTATCACAACGCGATGCGCGCGATCAAGGAGTTTCTAGGATGACGGATTGTCCGCGGGGCGACATGCGGGACCTTCTGCCCGACCTCTTGCACGAGCGGTTGGACGCCGCGACGCGCGCCGAGGTGGCTCGGCACGTGGCGTCGTGCGCCGAGTGCGCGGCGGAGCTCGAGCTCTTGCGGTC
>DASYXE010000071.1:0-2287 GCA_035935375.1 Gemmatimonadaceae bacterium
CTCCTGCATCGCGAGCGCGAGCTGGCCGCGGCGCGCGGATGGCGCCACCGTGGATGGCGCCGGCGCAGGCCGAGCGACGGTCGGGACGGGCATTGTCATTCAGCGAAAATCCTCGATTGCGCGACGCGGCGCAATCACGACTCGAGCAGCACGAGCACCTGCACCTCGGCACCCGGCAGCGCGTCGGGGACGTAGACGCCGATTTCGTGGGTCTGGACGAGCGTCTCCCAACAGGGGCCGGCTTTGCTGATCGAGAAATACTGGGAGTCGACGCGCGGCGAAATCGCGGCCGGCGGCGCTTGCACGTACTCGAGCGCGAGACCCGGATACGCACGCTTCACGAGCTCCGGTGTGAACTTGGCCGAGCACACTTTGACGAACCGCGGCACGCGCGTGATCGTCTCGGCTTCACCGACCGTGGACCGGACGCCGAGGAACCAGCGTGCGCGACCAAAGCAGCGCGTGTCGCTCACCGGACCGGTATACATGAACGCCGACGTCGAGCGCAACGGCACCGACACGCAGTTGGTCGGAATGATGATGTCGAGGTTGGCGCGGATGTGTCGGTCGAGCGCGTCGAAGCACGCGTCGAGGTGGTCGTGGTCGTACGACGGCAGCGCGCGGGGATGCGCGTCGAGCGAGAAGGTACAGAGCGCACCGGCGAGGCGCGACAACTCGGCGTACACCTGCCCGGGCCGCGACCGCTTGACTTGCAGGTGGTGTCGGAGCGGGCCTAACGCGGAGTGCACGGCGTGCATCAGCCAGAACATCGCGACCTCGTGGCTCGCCCAGTCGCCTAACGACTGGCGCCCCGTGCCAGCGCCTAACGCGGCGCTCTTGGCGTCCAGCATCTCGACCAGCCGGCCGAGCATCGTCATCAAGCGGTCGCTGGCGCCGATCTGCAGGAGCGGCGGGATGTAGTCGCCGTCGTACACGAAGCTGCCCCTCCCGTCCCGGCGCACGCGCGCGACGGCGAGCGACACCGCGCCGCCGTCGGCCGAGGGGTCGAGCGCGAGACGGAAATTCTTGCGGCCGAGCGTCACCGGCTTCTCGTCGTGTCCCGTCGTTTCGTCCAACATCAAGTGCGGTTCGGACACGTACCGTGCACGGCGTCCATCGGTCGCGGCCGCATCGGCGGTGATGCAGTTCGCGGCGTCACGCCGATAGGGCGCAATCGTCAGGTAGACGACGTGGCTGTCGGCGGTCGGCGAGAAGAGATCGCCGATCGCGAGCGGCGGCGGTGCGGCGTCGCCGTCCGGAATGTGGAACGGCATGCCATCGGGCATGACGCCGCGCGCGTGAATGAGCGAGACGGTTCCGTTTCGGAGGGCGTTCGCGTCGAGCTCGCACCCAATGAGCCCGTAAGGCGCAAAGAAGAGGTGCGATACCGCGAACTGGATCGAGTCCTCGAAGTATCGGTTCTGCGCCTGAAAGTGATGTTGGGCCAGGTGCATGCCCTCGCGCCACACCACTCTGGAGAGTTGCGTCATGAGTATCCTGAGCCTGCGTGGCTCGACTCGATCGCGCGTGCGTCCGAGAGGCCGCGCGTGGTATGGCGGCGTCGGTTTGCGCGTGAGATGCGTTTCCAGCTATTGTAGACGATTCGGGTGAGGAATCGAGTGTGCGGTAATTCGTGTCGCGACTCGACCGCCGCCCGAGCCGCTCGAGGCCGCCCGGCGGCGCGAGTGCCCTAACGTATGACCCACCACCAGTCGATGACAAGCGCCGAGTTCAGCGCACGCTATCAGCTTCTCAAGCCGGTTGCCGACGGAAAAGTCCGCACGCTCAACGCGTTGGCGGTCGCAAGCGGCAAGGTCGTGATGGTGCACTATCTCGCCGGGACAACCGACGAGAATAACGCCGTGCTCGCGCGCGTGCGCGCGTTGCCGGATACCGAGCGTCTGAAAGTGATCGAGACGCTGGACGTCGAAGGACATCCGGTGGTGGTGACCCAGTTTCTGCAGGGCTTCGAATCGCTGGACGTGTGGATCTCGTCGCACACGCCCGGCGGGTCGGCACCGAGCGCAGGAGCAGCGAAGCAGATCAAGGTGACCATGCGTCGCCCGGATGAGGCGCAGCCGCAGCCAGGGTCGACGCAACCGATACGAGCCGGAGGCGGCGGAGCAGGGAAGGTCGCGCCGCCCCCACCGCCGGCACCGCCCCCAGTCGCGCCGCCGCCTCCTCCGGCGGCCAGCGCGACCGGGTCGATGACGCAGCCGATGGTCGCCCCGAAGGCGCCGCCGGCACCACCGCCGGCTGCGCCGGCGGTGCCGCCGCCGCCGCCCCA
>DASYXE010000072.1:0-2509 GCA_035935375.1 Gemmatimonadaceae bacterium
GCTCTTCGTCGGGCGGTTCGTTGGGCGCGTCCGGCAGCTCCGGCAGCTCGGACGTACACCGGCTGCAGGTCACGGCCGTGCCGCGAGTCCACGTGCCGCACTCAGGACAGAACATGACTCATATTCCGAAATCCAGACGCACGAAGTCGTAGGGCGGCCACGGGCCCGTCTGCTGAATGGTCAAGCCGGCGTGCCGTTTCGCCAGGATCTGCACGGCATTCTCGAAGTCGTTCCACCGCTCGCGATCGAGGAGAAACGCGGCGCTGAACAGCGCGGGCTCGGGCACGTCCACGGGGGCGAGCGTCATGGCCGCCGATGACACGCGCCGTAACGCGCGGAAGCACTCGGTGACCACCGCCGGGGTCGTGGGCGTCGTCGGCTCTGCCTCGGTCGTTGGGCGACGCATGAGATGGACGCGCGCCTCGCACCGTCCCGCAATGAATTGCAGGCCTTCGGAGAGCGCGATGTAGTTCTGTTCCAGCCACAGCCGGAGTTGCTCGGTGTTACGAAAGACCGTGCCACACGGCGCCGGCAACACGCCGCCGCGCTGGAAGGCGGATTCCACGATCTGCTGATGGAGGTCGATGTCGCTCGGTTCGAGCTCTCGACGCGAGTCGGTGATCGGCTTGACGAGTGCCGCCAGGTCGCGCGTGCGGACGAGGCTCGCCTCCGACGGAGGTCCACCGTCGGTGTCGCGGGCGATCGACGTCACGCCGAACAATCGCACCCCGGCTACGACAACGTGGCGAGCCACAGCGTCACGTCCCAATCCGAGGTGTGGACCGACTCAAAGAGCATAGCATGGAAAGCTATGTGTCACGCGAATGTCGTGCGAGTACGCTGGCGCGCAGCACGTCCAAGACTATCGAGCCAACTCGGCGAGCATGGTGACGCAGGCGTCGCCGACGCGGTCCGGCGCATATCCGCCCTCGAGCGCAGCCACGACGCGGCCGCCGCACCACGCGGCCGCGCGCTCAGTGAGGAAGCGCGTGAGTGTCGTGATGTCGTCGAGCTCCAGGGTGAAGCCACCGAGCGGATCGCCGCGGAGCGAGTCGAAGCCGGCGGAGACGAGCACCAGGTCGGGCACGAATCCCCGCGTCGCCTGATCGATCGCGCGCTCCAGCTCATCGATGTAGCGCTGGGCCGGGAGCCCTGCCGGAAGCGGGACGTTCCAGACGTTGCCCAAGCCGTGGTCGTCGGCCGCCCCGCTTCCGGGATACCACGGCCATTGGTGCATGGAGACGAAATGGATGCCTTGGTCGCTCTCGACCAGCGCCTGCGTCCCGTTGCCGTGGTGGACGTCCCAGTCGACGATGAGCACGCGGTCGAGGGCGTGACGGCGGCGCGCATAGTGGGCCGCGATGGCGACGTTGCCGAAGAGGCAGAAGCCCATGGCGCGATCGCGGAGCGCGTGGTGGCCTGGCGGGCGGACGGCGCAGAAGCTGCTCAGGGCGCGTCCGTCTACGACCAAGTCGACCGCGTCGAGCACGCAGCCCGCGGCGGCGGTGGCAGCGACCCAGGAGCCTTCACTGGCGACGGTATCGCCGTCGAGCGCGCCGCCTCCGGCCGCGACCAGCTCCTCGACCTCGCGGATATAGATGGGGTCGTGCGCGAGGGCGAGCTCCTGCGGCGTGGCGTGCCGCCCCTCGAGGTGCTCGATGGCACCGAAGAGGTCGGGCCGCTCGCGGAGGGCGCGGGTGATGGCGCGCAGGCGGCCGACGTGCTCGGGGTGTCCCCAGCCGGTGTCGTGCCGGCCGCAGTCGGCGTGGGAGATGAAGGCGACGCTCACCGCGGGCCGGCGCGCCGCGGCGCCTCGTTAGGCACGCCGCGCCGGTCCGTCACCGGACCGGGCGGCGGCGGCGGTGCGTGAGGAGGAAAATGGAGCCGTCGCGCGCGCCGACCTCGGCGACGCTGCGGCGTTCGTCGAGCACTTCGCGTCCGTTGATCTTGATCACGAAGTTGCGGGCGTCGGCGCGCGGGTCGAGCACGGCGAGGGCCGCGACCTTCACCGCGAGCACGCGCTCGGTGGGTGGGGCGACGATGCGGACCACGTCCCACACTTCCGGGACCTCGACGCGCAGCGTGAGCGCGGTTCCGTTAGGCGTGCCCAACCGGATCGTTTCGCGGCGGGCGCGGAGGGTGGTCACGAAGGGCGCCGTCATCCCGTGATGTCCTCGACCATCGGGTGCGGATCGAGCGACGCGAAGAAGCGGGAGATCTGCGCGTCGAAGAGGTACGTCGAGCCCCTCACGCGGGTGCCGCCGTCGATCGGGGTGACGCCGATGACGAGCTCTTCCCCGCCCTGTCCGCGAAACGTCGCGTAGGCAGGGCCTTCCTTCTCGAGGAAGGCCGCGTAGAGCGGGTTACGTGACGCGAAGAACCGCTTGGCCTCGGCGAGGACGGCGTCGGGGGACATCGCGGTGGTGACTTCCTGGATCATGGTGCGGAATCCTGTGTTGTTTTCGAGCGCGCCGCTGTCGATCACGATTGAATTTATCGTGGCGCACCG
>DASYXE010000073.1:0-2165 GCA_035935375.1 Gemmatimonadaceae bacterium
GGCGCGGTGCGCCTGCAGACCAATCGTCTATCGGCCCGCAACTTCGTCGGGACCGATGACATCAACGCCGACTTCTTCGCGCCGCTCAGCCTCGCGATCGCATCGAACGAGACCGCGGTGTCGGTGTTGAGCAAAGGAGCCAACGCGTCGACGGATCTCAACCTCGCCACCGCCGCGATGAACCTCGGCTTCTCGCTCGACTTGTCCGCGGAGACAATGTGCTCTTCCGTCATTCAGGGTGGTCCCGAGCTCAGCGACACACAACTGCTCGACACCGCCGTCACGGCGTTTACACAAGCCATCACCGTCGCGTCGGCGGCGGGGCCGGCTGGCGCCGCGATCGTGAACGCGTCCAACGTGGGTCTCGCGCGCGCGTATCTGCAGATGGGCGACTGGGCGAACGCCGCATCGACGGCGGCGCTGGTTCCACCGGACTTCCTCATCAACGTCGTCACGACGGCCAACACCAGTACGTTAGGCTCCCTCGGCAATACCTATTTCTTCAACGCGCTGCAGGGGCAGATCATCGCGCCACCACTGTATCGCATCGGCGACCCACGGATGCCGATCGACAGCACGACACCCGGTGCGACGCTGAACCAACTGCCGTACGTCATCCAAGCGAAGTACACGAGCTACGGCGATCCCATTCGCCTGGGCTCGGGGCTCGAAGCGCAGTACATCCAGGCCGAGGCGGAGATCCACGGCAGCAGCTCGACAGGGGATGCGCTGGCGCTCATTGGCGCGCGCCGTGCCGCGGGAAACCAACCCGCGTATAGCGGCGGCAATGACACCCTGTCCGTGCTCTCCGAGCTCCTCAACCAGCGGGCCCGCGACTTCTGGATGGAAGGCAAGAAGTTAGGCGATATCCGGCGCAACCCCTCGGTGCCGCTGACCGCCATACTCACCGACCCGGTGGGTGCGCCGTTCTACACGAATTCGGGCGGCGGTCCCTTCGGCAGCACATTCTGCACGCCGATCCCGCCGGAGGAGACCAACGCCAACCCGAACTTCTGAGCGGAGGCCAATGCTCAGAGCCGTTCGGAAGAGATCGCGATATGGTGCAGTAGCCGCGCTGCCGGTGCTGGCCCTGGCCCTTGCCGGGCCGGCACCGGCGCGCGCGCAACAGGAGGGGCCTAACGCAAGCGACAGGCCGGCGACGTACGACTCGTCGGCCTTTGCCGCGCTCAGGTGGCGCGAGATCGGCCCCTTCCGCGGCGGACGCTCGGCGACCGTCGCGGGGTCGGCCTCGAGGCCTAACGAGTACTACATGGGTACCACCGGCGGCGGCGTCTTCAAGACGACCGACGGCGGGGATTCCTGGAATCCCGCCACCGACAAGTATTTCGGCGGGACGATCGGCGCCATCGCCGTGAGCCCATCCAACCCCGACGTCGTGTACGTCGGGACCGGTGAGTACGACATCCGCGGCAACGTCTCCCACGGCGACGGCATGTTCAAGTCCGTCGACGCGGGCAAGACGTGGCAGTTCGCCGGACTCGCCGATTCGCGCCAGATCGCGCGCGTCCGCGTCGATCCCCGCGATCCGAACGTCGTCTACGCCGCGGTCTTCGGCCACGTGTGGGCGCCCGATTCGGCGCGCGGCATCTACAAGTCCACCGACGGCGGCGCACACTGGAGAAAGACGCTCTTTCGGAACGATTCCACCGGCGCGATCGAGCTCGTGCTCGATCCGACCAATCCCGACATTCTGTACGCCGCACTCTGGCAGGCCGGACGCACGCCGTGGCTGTTGTCGTCGGGCGGCGCGGGCAGCGGCATCTTCAAGTCGACCGACGCCGGCGAGCACTGGACCGAGCTCACGCACGCGCCGGGATTGCCTAACGGAGTGATCGGCAATATCGGGCTGGCGGTGTCAGGAGCCGCGCCCAACCGCGTGTGGGCGCTCGTCGAGGCCGATTCCGGCGGCGTCTTCCGCTCCGATGACGCCGGTGCCACCTGGCACCGCACCAACGACGAGCGCAAGCTCCGCCAGCGCGCATGGTACTTCTCGCGCATCTTCGCCGACCCGAAGGACAGCGACCGCGTGTACGTACTCAACGTGCACGTGTTCCGCTCCGACGACGGCGGCACGAAGTTCGACACGGCGATCGCCACGCCGTCCACGGACAACCACGACCTGTGGATCGCGCCGAACGATCCGC
>DASYXE010000074.1:0-5119 GCA_035935375.1 Gemmatimonadaceae bacterium
ACGCTGGGGGAAGCAGCGGCGACGCCGCCTGAGGGAGTGGGACTACATCAATCGCCTGCACGACGTGAGTGCCACGCGCATGCCCGCGCGATCCGGCACTCTCCACCCAGAGACAACTGATGTCCTTCCACTCCCTCAGGCGGCGTCGCCGCTGCTTCCCCCAGCGTTAGCGCTTCCCCCAGCGAGCGCCAGCGAGCGCTTCCCACTTCCCTCGGTAGTACTGGCCATTGTGCTCCAGCCGAAACCCGCACAGGCTTCACATTGTCGTCGCCCGCGTACCCGCGCCAGGAGCTTCGCACGATGCCTGACCCGCGCCGACCGACGCCGCCGTTCGTCCTGTCGCCCGACCACCGCGAACGCCTGCGCCAGGATATCGATTTCGACGCCTTCGAGCGCCTGCTCACCGTGCTGCCTGAGCAAGCGCGCCAGTTGCTGCTCCGCCTGGCCGCGCGCCAGCCGGACCTGCTCGCCATCTGGGAAGCCGCACCGGCCCTGCGCGCGGAAGAGCGCGGCGTCGACACCCGCGCCGAACACTATCGGAACCCGCGCTTGCAGATGCACGTGGTCCCCAGGCTCGAGGATGTGTCGCTCTCCGACCCTGTCCTGCAGCGCATGCTGCGCGAAGTGCTGCCGCCGGAAGACTGACGCGAGCGCACACGCGGCCGGATGCACGACGGCCCGCCGGAGGGCGGGCCGTCGGTGTTGCTGCTGCTGCCTAACGAGCGGCGCTCATGCACGCCGCATCGCGCGCAGCCGTCCATCCGAAGCTTCGTCCAGACGCAGTGCCGGACGCGCCGGCTCCTCGTCGCGCACCGCTTCCGCGGGACGCCGGCGATACTGCACCAGGTCCTCCCCCAAGGTGACGAGCGCTCGGGTCACCACCGTGCTCGCCAACGGCTCCGGAATACCCATCACGCGCACGTAGCTCTCGATCGCGCGGTCGAACGGCAGATCCTCGGCTAACGTGTCGACGAACATCATCGCGTTGTCCACGTGCGCGCGAATCACCGACTCCTCAGCGCGCGCCTGCGCCAGCCGCAACCGCTTCTCGGCTGCCGCGTTCAACTTGCGCGCGAATATGCGTTCAGGGAACAGCTTGCCCAACATGGAATGCTCCGACGGTGGAGTGGAGAGGCCGCCATCTGCGGCGACCCGGGAAACCTCGACCTCCTGTTCAAGCAGAGATCGTACCAATGGGCCCCCTGTCAAAATATGACGTACAGAGGGCCCTTCTGGATTCATCCTCGGGGCTGGCCGCGCATTGAGCCGCTGCCCGAGGCCGCGGGCGCTACGGCGCCGCGCGCATCAAAACGTTCCGCGTGATCCGCGCGCCGCACGCGCCCCAATTCCAGCAGGCTGGCGCAAAAGATCAGCGTCATGATCGTAGCGGACGTGACACACCAGATGCAGATGGCGTGTATCACGAACAATTCTTTCGACGTGAGCCACGCCGAAAAAAGCACGCTCCACCCCGACAACGCCACGAGCACCCAGGCGATCTGGCGCTCGAGCGCCTCACGCTGCGCGGAGACTAACGCGAGCACGAGCAGCGCGATGTACGTCGCGAGTCCCCACGCCGCCACCGGTACACCAAGGAACATCGCCCAACGCGACGTGTTCACACGCTCGCACGAGCCGATGTTGCAGACGAGCTCACCGATCACGCCGACCTTGAACAACGTGAGGTACAGCGCGACGAGCGCGCCCACGAGTGCCAAGAGCGCGATGGTCATGCGCGCGGCGCGCATCACGGCTTGCCGCTCGCTCCTTTGGCTGGTGCGCTGTCGGTGGGAGCTGTCTTCGCCGCCATCGCCGCCGTGTCGACATACGCCTTGAGCATGTCGTAGGGAATCGCGCCGGGAATTTGTTTGGTGCCGATCACAAACGTCGGCGTGGATTCGACGTGGCGCTTGACGCCCTCTTCATGATTGGCGTTGATCTCCGGCAAGTGCTTCTGCGCATCGTAGCACGCGTCCCAGGCGTGCATGTCGAGACCGAGCGCCTTGGCGTACGCCTCGAAGATCCCCTTCGGATTGCTCTCGTTGTCCCAATCCGGTTGGCCTTCGAACAACTTGTCGTGCATCTCCCAGAACTTGTTCTGATCGCCCGCGCACGCCGCCGCGTTGCTGGCCGCAACGGAATTCGGGAAATTTCCCAACGGGAAATCGAAGAAGCGATAACTCGCCAATCCGGCCTCGACGATCCGCTTCCGAACGTCGGGCTCCGTAATCGTCGCGAACTCGGCGCAGTGCGGGCAGCCGAAGTCGGCGAACTCCAGGATCTGGACAGGCGCGTTCGGATTGCCGAGGAGATGACCTTCGGCTTTGAGCGGCGTGGCCGCGACGTTTGCGATGGTCGGCCGCGATGCGTCACTATGCTGCGCCGCCCGCGCAATCAGCGCGATTCCTACAATCGCGACCACGACCAGGCCGACGTAGAACGGTTTCAGGTTCGCCGCCCGCTGCGTACGCACAACGTTCGACCGCTGGGCGCGGGCGCTTTTCTGTGACATGGACCGTTAACTCGCTGGGGATAGGGGTGAAAGCTAGCGGCGGGCCTGGATCGCAGGTACTGGCGTGAGTGCAGCTGGCGTAGCAACGGACCGTTAGGTCCTGATATCTTGTCCGGCGCGTTTTTCTTCACCGACCAACCGACGGAGTTCCCATCGATCCGGACGTAATCCGCGTGCCGGCCGGGCCGGGCGCACTGCACGTAGAACGATATGGTCACGGCGGACGCGCAGTGATGCTGGTGCACGGCTTCGCCACATCGAGTTTCGTGTGGCGGGTCGTGGGGCCGTTGCTCGCGGCTGCGGGACACACCGCTTACGCCGTCGACCTGTTGGGCTACGGCGAATCCGACCGTCCGCTCGAGGCGAACTACTCGATCGCAGCGCAAGCGGAGTATCTCGACCGTGCGCTCGCCGGGCTTCGCGTCCCGCGCGCGGCGGCGGTGGGTCTTGGCGTGGGCGGAGGCATCGTGCAGCGCCTCACGCTGCGGCACCCGTCGCGTGTGGACGGACTCGTGCTGGTCAACAGCGTTGCGTTCGGAGAATGCCCCGGCCGCGACGTGCGAACCGTGCAGCTCGGCACGGCGCGATTTGCGTTGCGTGTCGCGCATGGGGTGCTGGGCGCGGCACCATTGCTGCGTCGCGTCCTGGAGGACGGCGTGGCGCGCAAGGAGACCATGCCCGCGCGGCTCGTGGCTCGCTATCTGGCGCCGTACGTCGGACCGGACGGGGTGACGCACCTGCTCACGATCGCGCGAGCACTCAAGGCGGACGATGTCGAGGAGCTCGATCTCTCATTGATCCGTGCGCCCGCCGCGATCGTGTGGGGTGAGGACCAACCGTGGCTGGACAGCGGACTGCCGGAACGGCTGCAAGCGGCGATCACCGGCAGCAGTCTCGTGCGTTTCCACGGCGTGGGCGCGCTCGTGCCGGAAGAGAACCCGGACGCGCTCGTGCACGTCGTCCTCGAGCTGCTCGATCGCCAACGGTCGCCGGCCTCATGACGTAACGTATGGGGAGCCCAATGAATTCGGCGTTGCCCGAGCGCTTCAATCCGCGCGTGCATCGCGATATATTTCGGTCACTCCAGCCAACAGGATTGAATGGGCAAACAGCGCAACCGTCGCCGTGAGACCCCTGCACCAACACCGTTCGAGCAGGCACGCGACGAATTATTTCAACACATCATGCGGTGTGGCGTGATACAGGCGGTGGCAGAGCATCAGGAAGAGTGGTTCAACGATACGATGCCGTACTTGCAGGACCGCTACCCAGAATTGTCGGACGCCGAACTGACGGATCTGCGCACGCTCGGAACGCGATTCTGCCGGCCTCCAAAAGCGAAAGCCGAAGGCGAAACGACCGAGCCTGCTGACGCAGTTTCGGCCGCCTGAAGTCTTGACTCGGCGCGACGGCTACCGGCCCGCTCGACGCGTCGCCCGGAAGCCCACGCCGAGTCGCACGCCACCACCAAAACCGCCCTCAGCGAACGGCACCACGCCGCTCCAATTCGGCCCCTCGACGCCGATTACGACGATGACGGTTCCGCGCCAGTCGCCGATTCTGTCGTAACGCAGGCCAAGCCCGCCGCCAGCGTACGGCGCCCAACGCATCTGAAAACCTGGATCGAGCAGAAAGCGTCCCACAAGATCGGCCCGCGCACTCAAGCCGGTGCGCCCATGCGCCGATGATTCGCCCGCCGCGAGCGTCAGTCCGATCCGGACGTTGGTCGACGCCTTCGCACTCAGCTCGGCGCCCGCTTGAACGGCCGTAATGGTCGACGTCAAAACATCGAGTCGCACACCGGTCTGCACGCGGGACTCGAGTTGTGCGGCCACGCACCGCGGCGCGATCACTCCGGTACAGCACAGCGCGACGATCGCTGCGGCGCGTGCCCGCATTCACGACCGAACGCGCTGGCGGTGCAACACGAGCGTGTAGTCGGCGATCGCCCACGCCGACGCGATCGCAATGAGCACGACCATGGACGGAAAGACGGCTGGACGCAACAGCAGCGCGAAGAGCGCTGCCAGCTGCAGCACCGTGACCACCTTGCCGGGCCACCGCGCCTTGAACGCACGCGGATCGAGACCCGGCAGCAGATACGCGACGACGAATCCAACGGCTGTCGCCAGGTCGCGCGAGATCACGATCAGAAATTCGCTGGCGGTCACGGCGCCATCGATCAGGAACGCCAAAATCGCCACGAGAACGAACGTTTTGTCGGCGATCGGATCGAGCAACGCGCCGAGTTGCGACGTTTGTCCGCGGCGCGCGAGCCAACCGTCGAGAAAATCGGTAAGCGACGCCAGCCCAACGAGGGCCACGCGCGCGGAGCGCCCCTCAACGACGAGGAACGCTGCCGCGAGTGGCAGTCGCGAAAGCGAGAGCAGGTTGGGAACGGTCAGGACGCGAGAAGAGGTCACGGGAACTCAACATAGAGGCGGAGAGACACTGCTTCCAGCGCGAACGGCTCACACGACGAAATGCCCGAACCGGGGGTTTCGCCGCGCCTGCCCATGTGTAGGTTGGAGCGGCTCACTGCGTGAGGGAGGCGATGGCGGCCACAATCGACGTGTTACGCAATCTGCAGATTTTCAGCGGGCTTAC
>DASYXE010000075.1:0-3501 GCA_035935375.1 Gemmatimonadaceae bacterium
GTCGGTGCCGCCCCGCCGCGCGGCCTCGTTCAGCGCCTCGCGTGCTTCATCGTGGTGCCCCATCCGCTCGAGCGCGTACGCGAGATTGTGATACACCGCCGCGCGCGCCGCCGGTTGCGCCGTCGCTTCGCGCAGCGTGAGCACCGCCTCCGACCACCGTCCCTCGCGCATCGCCACCAACGCCAGAAAGAACCTCGCCTGCACGTCGTTTTCCTGCAGCTCCACCACGCGACGGAACTCGCGCGTCGCCTCCTCGTACATGCCGGTCTTGTAGAAGGCGGCGCCCAGGTTGCGGTGCTCTTCCACCCGCGCCTCGAGCGCGACCTCGTCGACCGGCCGCGACTTCCCAATGATGTGCAGGAACCCGGCGGTCGCCAAACCGTAGAGCGCCTTCCCCACCTCGAATTCGCCCGCGCCCGACCCATCGATCAGCGCCGTCACGTCGCGGCGGCCATCGATCAACGGCAGGAGCTGTTCTTGCAGCGGCGTCAGCTGCGCTTCGCTCGCCGCGAGCCGCCCATCGTCCACCCCGAAGATGATGTCGAAGCTTGGCACCTTCTTTTCGATGAGGCTCCACTCGTCCACGCGGCGCGCGCCCTCGAGCAGCAGCGACTCCGGATTGATCGACACGAGCACGTCGTGCTCATCGGGACGGATGTCCGCCTCGAAGCTGAACGTCCCCTGGGTCCAGGTGAAGAGATAGTAGACGGCCTCTTCGATCTGGATGCGGATGTAGCGGTGCAGCTCCTCCCGCGAGAGGATCTGCTGCTCGATGAGAATCTCGCCTAACCGCTTGTGGCGGTGCTGCGTGCCCTGGACGTCGATCGCCGCGTCGAGCTCCGTCTGCGTGAGCACCGCCGCCTTGACCAGCATGTCGCCTAACCGGTCGCGCCGGTTGACGATGGACGCGTACGAGATGCGGCCGCGGTCGAAGTAGATGTAGCCGAAGTTGCTGCGGTCCGTGACGCTGAGACAGCCGGTCTTCTGTCCCATCGCCAGGAGCTGCAGCACGTCCGGCAAGCTCGCTTCGCGCAGACTGCCCTTGATCGCCATCTATCGGAACTCCTCGATGGCGCGGCCCGACACGTCGGGCCAATCCCAGATCACTTTCTCTTCGTCGAGGAAGAGCGGATCCGCGGGATGCCCGTTGCCGTTGTGCACCATCGCGGGTGCGGCGATCCGGCCCTCGAGCTCCTTGCGCGCGAAGCTCGCCGTGAGCGGCACGCCGACGACGTCGGCCGCCTGCGTCAAACGCTGCACGGTGCCAGCGATTTCCGACACGCTGGACACCGCACGCGCCGCCAGATAGTCCACGAGCGAGCGGTCGTGGCGCACGTCGGCCGCCGCGAGCGAGCGCGCGTACAGCCGTTCGCGCAGCACGTGATCGGGCGCCTGCATTTCCACCACGAGACCGCCCTCGAACCGCGAGCGCAACCGCTCCTCGAGTCCGTCGATGTGCTTGGGCGCGCAGCGCATCGACAACACGATCTGCCGCCCACTGGCGTAGAGCGCGTTGAAGATGTGGAACAGCTCTTCCTGCGTGCGCTCTGTGCCGGCGCACTCGTGCACGTCATCGATGATCAGCACGTCCACGACGCGATACCGCGCGCGCCAGCGCTCGATCGTGCCGTCGCGCAGCGCGGCGATCAATTCTTCGGTGAACTGGCGCGCGCTGACGCACGCCACCGTGGTCGCGCCGCCGCGCAGGCCGATGAGCTCGTTGCCTAACGCATTGACGAGGTGGGTCTTGCCCACGCCGGACGTCCCGTAGATGACGAGCGGGTTGTACTTCTTGCCCGGCTCCTCGATCACCGTATCCGCCGCGTGCACCGCCAGCTGGTTGGACGGCCCCACCTCGAAGTCGGCGCGCACATAGTCCGGCGACGGTCCGGGCGGCGGCTCCGCCGCGCCTAACAACCGCGCGACCGCGAGCTCGGCCTCGCCGACTCGTTCGGGATCCCGGAACACGTCCGACGCCGCGAGCGCGGGGTCCAGCCCCTGCGCATCGCGGGCCAGCGACTGCAACCGCGCCACCGCGCTCTCGTATTGCCTGACGGTCGCTTCGACGTCGGGCTCCTCGGTCCCCTCGAGCGCGCGCTCGATGGCCGCCGTCAAGAAGCCCGCCTCGCGCCACCGCGACATCACCTCGAGCAGCCGGATGCGCCACGGCTCGATCTGCTGCGCCACCACCGCGCTCAGATCGCTCAGGAAGCTCGAGAACTCGCTGCCGCCCGCGCGCGTGCGGACGGGCGCGGCGACCGCCGTCGCCGCCGCGGCACGCGCGACGGAAGGCTCCGGCCGCTCGCCCAACACCTCACGCACGTTGTGCGGCGTCACCGCGCGTTCGCCTAACGTCTGCGAGGCGATGAGCCGGTTGAGCGCGCCCTGCAGCTCGCGCACGTTGCCGAAGGGGATGCGCGCCAGCTCGTCCAACACGCCCGCCTCGAACTTGGCGCCGCGCTCGTCGCACTTGACACGCACGATCGCCGCGCGCGTCTCGTAGTCGGGAGCCCCGACATCCACGACGAGCCCGCCCGAAAAGCGGGTGATCAACCGCTCGTCGAGATCGGCGATGTCGGCGGGCGGACGATCGCTCGTCAGGACGATCTGCCGACCGCCCCGCTGCAGGCCGTTGAACAAGCGCAGGATTTCCGTCTGCGTCTCGCGACGACCCGCCAGGAATTGCACGTCGTCCAGCAACAGCACATTCACGTTCTGGTAGCGCTCGCGGAGCGCGTCCACGGCGCTCGACGCGACGCTCGCATTGAGCTCGTCCACCAGCTCGTCGACCGTCGAGTAGGCGACCTTGAGGTCGGGCTGCAGCTGACGCCCCAGATGTCCGATGGCCAGCAACAGATGCGTTTTGCCGAGTCCCGATCCGCTGTAGATGAACAACGGATTGAACGCCGCGCCCGGCGCCTGCGCTACGGCGCGCGCCGCCGACACGGCGAGCCGATTCGCCGACCCGACGACGTAATTCTCGAAGCGATAGCGGGCGTCCAACTCCACGGTCAGCGGCTCCCGGCGTGTGCCGTGGATGGCGTGGCCTGGCTGCCGGCCGTGCTCAAGCGGCGCAGGACGAGCTCCGAGATGCCGCGCAGCGTCTCGAACACGCCCATGCCGTGCAGCGCGCCCGCCGGGAATGCGGGGACGCCGCGGAAGTTGAGCGCGTCGTCCAACGTCGCCGGATCGTGAATCAGCTCGGCGGGCAGGTCCTGCTTGTTGTACTGCAGCACGAGCGGCACCGTGCGCACGTCCATGCCGTGCTCGGCGAGGTTGGCGTGCAGGTCCTGCATGCTCTCGACGTTCTCGTCGAGCTGGCGCGCCTGACTGTCGGCCACGAACACGACGCCGTCGGCACCCTGCAGCACGAGCTTGCGCGTGGACTGGTAGTACACCTGGCCCGGCACCGTGTACAACTGGAAGCGCGTATTGAACCCCGAGATCGAGCCCAGGTCGAGCGGCAGGAAGTCGAAGAACAGCGTCCGGTCCGTTTGCGTC
>DASYXE010000076.1:0-2086 GCA_035935375.1 Gemmatimonadaceae bacterium
CGGGGTGCGCAGCCCGTCCGGCGTGCCGCCCCAGGAGTACGTGTTCCTTGGCGGACCAGTGAGCGGACCGGGGTACGCCTATCACCAGTTCGCGGCGCGATTCGGCGCGACCGCGCACGCCGAGTGGCGCGTGCCGGTGCCGTTTCCGGCGATCTCGTTGGGCGCGTTCGGTCGCGCGACCGGCACGGCCACGCTCGCGCCCTACGTCCACACGCTGTACGTGACCAACGGAGCCGCGTTCGCGGCCCCGGCACGCGGATGGTATCCGTCGGTAGGCGTGGGGGTCATGGTCCTGTTCGACCTCGCGCGGTTCGACGTGGCCCGCGGTCTGCGCCGGGGCGTTGGGCGCTGGACGTTTTCGTTCGACCTGGCGCCCGCGCTCTGGCGCGTGCTCTGACCAAGGCCTAACCGATGCTCCACGAGAGTTTCCTCCAGCTCCTGCGGACGTACGGCTACGGCCTGCTGTTTCTCGTGGTCGGGCTGGAAAGCGTCGGCGTGCCCGTTCCTGGGGAAACAGCCTTGATCGCGGCGGCGGCGCTCGCGGCCCGCGGCCACATGAAGATTGCGTTCGTCATCGCCGTCGCCGCTGTCGCGGCCATCCTTGGCGACGCGACCGGCTATTGGATTGGCCGCCGCGGCGGCATTGCGTTCGTGCGCCGCTACGGGCGCCTGTTCCGCATGACCGACGCGAAGCTCGAGCACGTCAAGCGCTTTTTCGAGCGCCACGGCGCCAAGACCGTGTTCTTCGGCCGCTTCATTGCATTGCTGCGCACGTGGGCCGCGCTCTTTGCCGGCATGGGCTGCATGCCGTATGGGCGATTCACGATCTACAACGCCAGCGGCGGCATCGTGTGGGCAGTGACGTTCGGCGCGATCGGCTATCTGTTCGGGCGCAACCTCGAGCGCCTGCAGAGCATCGTGGGCGACGCGAGTTGGGCGCTGGCTCTGGCGGTGGTGGTGATCGCCATTGGCCTTTGGGTCTGGCATCGGCGGCGAGAGTCGGGGCGACGAGAGCACGACGCGCGAGCCGCGGATGTTCCGAAACCGCCGGACGACGCGGTCTAACGACAATTCGATGCGGGTCCTGCCTCTGTCGACGCGTGGGCTCGGCGAGCAGGGGCGGTTTTCAGTCGATAGCGCGATCTCGGGTGCGCGGAGTTGCGTCCGTTGGAGTGTGCGTACGCGGTGTTTGTCACGCGACGCGTGCGTCCTGGACTATACAGGCTCGACGGCACACGCCAAGGGGTAGTGGCGTTCCGGCGAGGCTCAGGCCGTCGGGCGCAGTCGCGTTCGTTCTACTGCGAAGCCTTCGCAGCATAAGCACGATCGTGCCGCTCTCGTCGAGACCCGAAGCGTCGAGTCCGTAACAGGATCGGCCCGTGTGCGGGCTCGCGTTCGCGTATTTAGGCAGCGAGGTCTTGCTATGATTGGAGGCAGCTTGCAGGATAAGCACGCGACGTAAGGCGTCGCACGCGGTACAATTTCATCGTTAAGCCTCAACGGAGTTCGCGTTGGTGTACGGTCATTACATCGCGGATGGTATCATTGACGCGCCGGTGTTGCTCATCGGCAGTCTCACCGCCGCGAACGCCGCGGCGCTGATCGACGCGTTCGGCCAACTTGCTTCGGGTCAGACGGATCGCGTGGCCGTGCATGACCTGCCGGGGTGGGAGTCGCGTGATCGCCTGTCTCTTGAGGCGGTCGCCGGCGCCCACGACGCCGGATGCGCAAGGCCTTTGGGGTCTGGCATCCAGTTGCGATGTGTTCTGCGCCCGCCGACCTGGGATCAGATCGTCGGCTTGCTCGTACCGTTCGCTGGTGGCGGCGACACCGCTCACGCTCATCAACACCTGAGCGAACACGGCCCAGTGACGTGGATCGTATCCACGGATGCGACTTGGTAGCTCGCTGAGGCCTAACGACCCGCTGCAAGACCTTGCGAATCCGCGTACAGGCTAGCTAACGAACGCTGCAACTGACAGCCGATCTTCTGCATTGCGCTGGGCTTCGCCCAGCGCTTTTGTTTGGCTCGGCTGCGGCTGAACTCAAGCGTTAGGCTGACCCTATTCTGCGGGCTCCAATTCCG
>DASYXE010000077.1:0-10551 GCA_035935375.1 Gemmatimonadaceae bacterium
TCAGGCAAGCGACGTCGTCTCGCGCGACTCGCCGACATGGTGGGCACAGTCTGGCGGCGGCGTGCGGATTACGACGTGGCCGTCGTCGATGTCTACTCGGGAGCAGCATTCGTGTGGGCGGAGGCGGTGACGGCCACGCTCCGCGCGGCGCGGCGGCCGTACGTGCTCACGCTGCATGGCGGCAACTTGCCGGCATTCGCGGCGCGATGGCCCCGGCGGGTTCGGCGTTTGCTGCAGCGTGCGCAAACGGTCACCACGCCATCGATGTATCTCCGCGATCGACTGCGGCATGTGCGCGATGACCTCGCGCTCGTCCCCAACGCGATCGAGCTCGACGCGTATCGATTCCGCGAGCGGACGCGTGCGGCGCCGCGGCTGGTGTGGCTGCGGGCCTTTCATCGGGTGTACAATCCCACGCTGGCCGTGCGGACCATTGCGCGCCTAACGCAGGCGATCCCGGACGTGCATCTGACCATGGTGGGATCCGATACCGGCGACGGAACGCACGCCGCAACCCGCGCCGCCATCGCCGAGGCGGGACTGGACGGGCACGTCGAACTGCGCGGCGGCGTGCCGAAGGCCGATGTGCCGAGCGTCCTTGGCCAGGCGGACGTGTTTCTGAACACGAGCACCATCGACAACACGCCGGTGAGCGTGATCGAGGCGATGGCGTGCGGGCTGTGCGTGGTGAGCACGTCGGTAGGCGGCATTCCATTTCTGCTCGACGACACGCACGACGGTCTTCTCGTGCCGAGTGGTGACGCGGAAGCCATGGCGGCGGCTGTGCGGCGCATTGTCGTCGAGCCGGAGCTGGCGGCTGGGTTGTCGCGACGCGCGCGCGCCAAGGTGGAAGCGTTCGATTGGAGCGCCGTGCTGCCCCGGTGGGAATCGATTCTCGACGGCGTCGCGGCGTCCCGCGCGTGAATCGACGGCTCCTGGGCTTCTATCATCGCTTGCCGACGCCCGCGCGCAACGCGGCGGCGGCGATGCGCGGGCTGTATCTGCGCTCGTGGCGCTACGGCGCCGAGACGGATCGCCTGGCGGACGAAGCCATCGCCCGTGAGCACTGGAGTGCGGCAGAATGGGCCACGTGGCGCAGTGCGCGTTTGGCGCACGTGCTCGAGCGTGCGGCGACACGCGTGCCCTTCTATCGCGAGCAGTGGGCGGCGCGGCGACGTGCCGGCGATCGCGCGTCGTGGGAGGTGCTCGAGCATTGGCCGATCCTCGAGAAGGACACGGTGCGCCGGTTAGGCAGCGCGTTCCTGGCCGACGACTGCGACAGCAGGAAGATGTTTCATGAGCACACGAGTGGAACGACGGGTACGTCGCTCGACCTGTGGTGGAGCCGGGGCACCGTGCGGGCGTGGTATGCGCTGTTCGAGGCACGGTGGCGGCGGTGGCACGGCGTCTCGCGGCACGATCGGTGGGCGATCATCGGCGGCCAACTCGTGACGCCGGTGGCGCGTCGCACGCCCCCCTTCTGGGTATGGAATCCCGCGCTGCGGCAGCTGTACCTCTCGGCGTATCATTTGGCGCCGGATCTCGTGCCATTCTATCTGGATGCGATGCGGCGCTACCGCATCCGCCACCTCTTCGGCTACAGCTCGGCGCTGCACGCGTTAGCGTTAGGCGCAGGGGCGGGCGGCGCGGCCGATCTGCACCTGGCCGTCGCGACGACGAACGCGGAGCCGCTGTTTCCGCATCAGCGTGAAGCGATCGCCGCGGCGTTCGGGTGTCCGGTGCGCGAGACGTACGGCATGGCGGAAATCGTGACGGCGGCGAGCGAATGCGCGGCCGGCCGATTGCACGAGTGGCCCGAGGTCGGCGTCGTGGAATGCATCCCAGGCGAGGCGGCGTTGGGCGAGGACGCATCGATCGGTGATCTCGTGTGCACGGGTCTCCTGAACGACGACATGCCGCTCGTGCGGTACCGGGTCGGTGATCGTGGTGCCTGGGACCCCGACTCGTCGCCCTGCGAATGCGGGCGGACCCTGCCGCGCATTGCCCGTCTCGACGGACGCGCCGATGACACACTGTTCACGCGCGATGGACGCGCGGTGGGGCGCATGGATCCCGTGTTCAAGAGCCGCGCGCCAGTGCGGGAGGCGCAGATCGTCCAGGAGGCGTTGGATCGCGTGCGCGTCCGACTCGTGCCCGCCGACGGCTACACGGCGGCCGACGGCGCGGCGATCGCGTCGCGGATCCGCGACCGGTTAGGCGACGTCGACGTGACCATCGACGAAGTGGCGGAGATTCCGCGGACCTCGAACGGCAAGCTTCGGGCGGTCATCTGCCAGCTGCCGGAGTCGGAACGCGCGCGCCTGCGCGTCACGGCCGCGCGCCCGTGAAGCTCACGATCCTCACGCAGTATTATCCGCCGGAGATTGGCGCGCCGCAGCGCCGGCTGTCGAGTCTCGCGCGGCATTTCGTGCGGGCGGGGCACGAGGTGCGCGTGCTCACCGCGATGCCCAATTATCCTCGCGGCGAGATTTACCCCGGCTACGGCGGAGCCGCGCGGCGGGAAACGATCGAGGGCGTGTCCGTTCTCCGGACGTGGATCGTGCCGACGCAGCGGACGACCTACGCGCATCGCCTCGCGAACTATTTCTCGTTTGTCGGCTCATCGGCGGCGCTCGGCGCGGCGATGGAGCCGGGTCGCTCCGACTATCTCCTGGTGGAGAGTCCGCCGCTGTTCCTCGGCATGAGCGGCGCGTGGTTGAGCCGGGTGCAACGGGCGCGCTTGATCATGAACGTCAGCGACCTGTGGCCGGAGAGCGCGGTCCGGTTAGGCGTCGTGCGCGAGGGGAGTATCGTACACCGTACCAGCGCGAGGCTGGAGCGGTGGTGCTACCGGCGCGCGTGGATGATCACCGGGCAAAGCCGCGAGATCGTGGCCGACATCGCGGGGCGCATGCCCGGCTGCCGCACGTATCATCTGTCGAACGGCGTCGAAGTGAGCGAATTCGGTCCCGAACACGCCGGCCGCGACGCCCGTGTAGCGCTCGGCGTCGATGGCGACGGATCATGCCTGGCGCTGTACGCAGGGCTGCACGGCATCGCGCAAGGTCTCCCGCAGCTCTTGGCGGCGGCATCGGCGCTCGAGGGCGAGCGCGCGCCGATGGACATGGTGTTCATCGGCGACGGCCCCGTGAAGCACGATCTGCAGCGCGAGGCCGCGGCGCGCCGGCTCGAGCGCGTCCGGTTCCTCGATGCGCGGCCGCCGGCCGCGTTGCCGCCGCTGCTCGCGTCGGCGGACATTCTGCTGGTGCCGTTAGGCATGCCGATTCCGGGTGCGGTGCCGTCCAAGCTGTACGAGGCGATGGCGTCGGGGCGGGCCGTCGTGCTCGTCGCGACCGGCGAAGCGGCGGCCATCGTGCGCGAGCACGACGCCGGCCTCGTGGTCGATCCCGGAGACGCGGCCGGCCTTGCCGCCGCGTTGCGCGCCCTGCGCGACGATCCGGTCCGCCGCCGCACGTTAGGCGAGAACGGCCGGAGGGCCGCCGTGCAGTTCTTCGACCGGAGCCGCATCGCGGCGCGGTTCATCGGCACGCTGGAGGCGGCGCTGCCGTGACTGAATCGTCCGCGCAAAGCGAGGAACGACGCATCCGGAGCGTGTACGCCGGGCGGACGGACACGGCCAAGTATTCGTGGTTCTCGCGCGGGCAGCAGCTCATGATGCAGGGGGCGGCCCGCGCCCTGCTCGATGCGCTCGGGCGCGCCGGCCTGGCGCGGTTAGACGAGATCCGCGTGCTCGAGATCGGGTGTGGCAGCGGTCACTGGCTGCGCGAGCTCGTCCAGTGGGGTGTGCGGCCGGATCACCTCGTCGGCATCGATCTCATCGCTGAACGACTCGACGACGCGCGCGGGCGATGTGCGCCGGGCGTTCGACTCGCGGCGGCGAGTGCGGCCGCCCTGCCGTTCGCTGGCGGCACGTTCGACATCGTGCTGCAATCGACCGTGCTAACGTCGGTGCTGGACGCGACCGTGCGCGAGCGAATCGCAGGAGAGATGGTGCGCGTGCTCCGACCAGACGGCTTGGTGCTGTGGTACGATTTCCTCGTCGACAATCCGAGGAATCCTAACGTCCGTGGTGTGGATCGCCGCGAACTGTCGCGGCTGTACCCGGGCTGGCAGCTCGACCTCCGCCGGGTCACGCTCGCACCACCGGTTGCGAGGTTCCTCGCGCCTCGGATGTGGACGCTGGCAGCGGCTTTATCCGCCCTTCCGTTCCTGTGCACACACTATGCAGGGACGTTGCGTCGTGTGGCACATGAGTAGTGAAGCAGCGACTCGCTGTGGCGACGCCACAACAGTTCGAGCACCGACGCCACCGTCGGTTTCCTCCCTCACAATTGAACCCGCATACAGGCCCGTAACGCGTAAGTCTCGGCAGTTTCGGCTGCATTGACCCATGCATATGTCGCCGATAGAGTGTGTCCGCTCTCGCGTTAGAGTACTCTAAGAGATCGGCCCTTGGTTTGCCGAGGATCGCAGGGGATTCGGAACGATTTTTATCACCGGACCTGGAGCGCATACGGATGTACTCGTCGGACTCGAAGATTCTGGCCGGTTCCAAGACAACCGAAACACGGCCGACGCCGGCGGGTTCTGCGGCACCGGGGCTGCGTCGGAGCCTCGATCGGACCGCCCAGATTGCGACATATCGTGAAGTTCCGTCGCGCGTGCGACGCGCGGTGTCGTCGTCGACCTACACGCCTCGCGAACACTTCCTTGCGTTCTCGCCGCCGCTCATCGGAGAGGAAGAGATCGACGAGGTGGTGGACACGCTGCGTTCCGATTGGCTGACGACGGGTCCCAAGACGCGCCGCTTCGAGCAGGATTTCGCGCGGTACGTCGGTGCGAACGACGCACTGGCCTTGAACTCGTGCACGGCCGGTCTCCACACGGCGCTGGCTGCGTTAGGCATCGGCCCGGGCGACGAAGTGATCACCACGCCGATGACCTTCGCGGCGACGGTCAACGTCATCGAGCACGTCGGCGCGCGTCCGGTGCTCGTGGACGTGGAGCCGGACACGCTGAACATCGACCCGGTCGCGATCGAGCAAGCGATTTCGCCGAGGACGCGGGCCATCCTCGCGGTGCACTACAGCGGACACCCGGCGGATCTGGACGCGATCGAGGAACTGGCGCGCGAGAACGATCTCTTCGTGATCGAAGACGCGGCGCACGCGCTGCCGGCGCGCTACAAGAATCGCGTCATTGGTGCGGGCCGGAATCCGACGGCCTTCAGCTTTTACGCGACGAAGAATCTCACGACGGGCGAAGGCGGCATGCTCACGGGGAGCGATGAGTTCCTCGAGCGCGCGCGCCCGTTCAGCCTGCACGGCATGACCCGCGATGCGTTGAGCCGCTACGCCAAAGGCGGCAGCTGGCGCTACGAGATTCTGTCGCCGGGCTTCAAGTACAACATGACGGACATTCAGGCCGCCATGGGATTGTGCCAGCTGCGCAAGCTCGAGTGCTTCGATGCGCGGCGCCGCGAGATCGTCGAGACGTATCACGACGCGTTCGCGGGTGAAGATGCGCTGGAGGTGCCGGTCGAGCGGCACGATGTGCGGCACGCCTGGCACTTGTACGTGTTGCGGCTCCGTCCGGATGCGCTTCGCATTGGGCGCGACGAGTTCATCGACGAGCTGACCGCGCGCAACATCGGCACGTCGGTGCATTTCATTCCCGTGCACCTGCATCCGTACTATCGGGACCGATACGGCTACGACGAACAGGACTTCCCCGTGGCGGTGGGCCATTTCGAGCGCATGCTGAGCCTGCCGTTGAACCCCCGGTTGACGTCGTCCGACGTCGGCGACGTCATCGAGGCCGTTCTCGACATCGTTCGTACGTATCGTAGGTGACGCACATGAAGCGTGTCGTCGATGTCACGGTGTCAGCGTTCGCCCTGGTATTGCTGTGGCCGCTGGGGCTCGTGATCGCCGCGGCTGTCACGTTAGGCGACGGCGGTCCGGCGTTCTTTCGACAAGAGCGTATCGGCCGCGGCGGCCGCACGTTCCGCATGTGGAAGTTCCGGACGATGATCGTCGGGGCGGAACGTGGCGGCCGCCACCTCACCGTGGGCCGCGACCCGCGCGTGACGCGCGTGGGTGCGGTGTTGCGGCGGACGAAGCTGGATGAGCTGCCGCAGCTCCTCAACGTGCTGCGCGGGACCATGAGCATGGTGGGCCCGCGTCCGGAGGTCCCGCGTTACGTCGCCTTCTACACGGCCGACGAACGCGCCGTGCTTCGCCTCACGCCGGGCATCACCGACCCGGCTTCGCTTCGCTATCGCGACGAGAGCGATGAGCTCGCGCAATCGGCCGACCCGGAGCGGACGTACATCGAGCACGTTGTGCCGGAGAAAATTCGACTCAATCTCGCCTATGCGGCGCGCGCGACGTGGCGCAGCGACATCGGCGTGATCTGGGCCACCGCGCGCATGCTGGCGCGCGGTTCATCCAGCGCCACGCCATCGAAATCGGCGCCCTCGGCCGACGAGGTAGGAGAAGGGCCGATGGCGCGATCCGCCGTCGGGCGCTAGCGACCGCTCATCGAACCCGAATCAGCCGAAATGCTGCCTCCTTCGCTCATTCGCCATCGTCGGCCTCTCGTCTTCAGCGCCCACGCTGCGTTGACAGCGATCGCGTATGCCGCGGCGCTCGGGCTGCGGTTCGACGGCCGGGTGCCGATGTCCGCGGTGAGAGCGTTTGGCGACACGGTGCTCGTGCTCGTCGCGATGCGCCTGGCGCTGTTTACGGTGTTCGGCATGCACCGCGGCTTCTGGAAGCACTTCAGCCTGCACGACCTCATCACGCTCGGCAAAGCGGTTGGGTTAGGCACACTCTGTTTCGGCGGCGGCCTGTGGGCGCTCGGCGAACTCGGTGCCGTGCCGCTGTCGGTGGTGCTGCTCGAGGGCATGTTGACGCTGCTGCTGTTAGGCGGAACCCGGCTCGCGGTGCGATACTCGCTCGAGGGTCGCCGCAACAAACGCTCGACGACGTGTCGTCGCGTGCTGGTTGTCGGCGCGGGCGAAGCGGCCGAGCGCCTCCTGAGACAATTGAACCACGACGCCGACCGCGCGCTGCGCGTGGTGGCGTTGGTGGACGACGATCCAGGCAAGCAGCGCCGGTCGCTGCACGGCATTCGCGTCGCCGGTCGCATTCGCGATCTGCCCGACATCGTCGTGCACGAGCGCATCCAGCTGGTCGTGATCGCGATCTCCAGCGCGACACCGGACCAGATGCGTCAGATCGTCGAGCACTGTCTCGCGGTCAAAGTCGAGTTCAAGCGGCTGCCGTCGATGCGCGAGATGCTCGAAGGCAGCGCGAAGCCGGGCGCGCTCGCCGATATCGAGCTCGAGCACCTCCTGGTCCGCGAGCCCGTGAAATTCGACGAAGAGCGTGTCTCGCGCGACGTGGGCGACAGTGTCGTACTGATCACTGGCGGCGCCGGGTCCGTTGGTTCGGAGCTCGCGCGCCAACTGGCTCGAGCGAAGCCGGCGAAGCTGGTCCTCGTCGACCAGGCCGAGAGCGCGCTCTATTACGTGGACCTGGAGCTGCGGCGCACGCACCCGGAGATCGAGGTCGTACCGATCGTCTCGGACATCACCGACCGGCCGGCACTCGAACGCATTTTCGAGCAGTATCAACCGGATCACGTCTACCATGCGGCGGCGTACAAGCACGTGCCGCTGATGGAAGCGAACGTCCGCGAAGCGGTTCGGAACAACGTGCTCGGCACGCTGTACGTGGCGGAGTGCGCGGCGCGTTGGGCGGCACGCAAGTTCGTCCTGATCTCCACGGACAAGGCGGTGCGCCCCTCGAGCGTGATGGGCGCGACGAAGCGCGTTGCCGAGCGCATTGTGTTAGGCTGGCCGTTGCTTCGCGCGTCGAGCACCGAGTTTTACGCGGTGCGTTTCGGCAACGTGTTGGGCAGCGAAGGGAGCGTGGTGCCGCTGTTCCGGCGGCAACTGGCGTTGGGCGGCCCGCTGACGGTCACCCACCGCGACATCGAGCGCTACTTCATGACGATTACCGAAGCGGCGCAGCTGGTGCTGCACGCGGCGACGCTGGACGACGCGGCGGGCCGCATCACGATGCTCGACATGGGCAAGCCAATCCTGATTCTGGATCTGGCGGAAAACCTGGTGCGCCTGTCTGGTCTCGAGCCGTACCGGGACGTGCAGATCGTATTTACGGGTCTGCGGCCGGGCGAGAAGCTGAAGGAAGAGCTCATGTCGGACGTGGAGCAAGCCGTTCCAACCGGACTCGAGAAGGTCAGCGTCGTGCAGACCGATGAAGTCGATGGGGCGACTGTGCAACAGACTGTAGGCCGTTTGCTCGCCGCGATGCATTCCGGGGATACGAGCGCGGCTTTGAGCACTTTACGCGAGCTGGTGCCCGAGTGCGTGGCGCCGCTCAGAGGCATGGCGGTTGCCCCGACGTCTAGCGCTCCTACGCGGCGGGAACGTGCTTCGCGGGTCCAGTCGCGCGCTGCAGCAGCACCAGCGTAGGGGCCGGAGGTCGAGTCTTCCGCGTTCGCGGAAGTTTGCCGGGGAGGCCACTCGGTTGTAAGCTGAGGGGCCGCCGGTCCGCCGCCGCACGACTCATTGGACGGGCAGCACAACACGATGCCTCACTATTTGCCCCCATCAAATCGACGCGGCATTCCCGGCGCGTATACGGCGCCGCCGGCCCGGCGTGAGCCGGACCGTAGCCTGGATGAGGAAGCCACGCTCGCGCCGATGGACCTCCGGCAGATGCTGGCGATGCTGCGCCAGCGGGTCTGGCTGATCCTCGGGATTACGCTTGCGTTTGGTGGATTGGCCACGTGGTTCGCGTTGACGTCGTCGCCCGAATTCGAGGCCACGGCGACCGTTCGCCTGACTGACTCGCGCCGGGAGCTCACGGGCGGCCTCGTCGACGCGACGCCGGCGGCGCCGCTTCGGCCCAGCTCGGACCCGGTGTTGTCCGAGGTGGCGGTCCTGATGAGCCGCGAAGTGGTTGGGCAGGTCGTGGACTCGATCGCGAGCTTGCGGATGCGGACCGACGGGTTCAACCGCCGGGTCGTCGAGCAGTTCAGCCTGGGCGCCGGCAGCGGCGCCCGTCGGCTGCCCACGATCAACCTCGCCTTTGATTCGCACGGGACGACAGCGAGCATGGACGGCGTAACGCCCGTGCGTGCGGCGTACGGCCAGATGATGCGCGTGGGCGACGTGCAGTTCGTCGTGAGCGGGAAGCCCGAGGCCTCGAAACATGGCGATCTCGTGGTGTTGAGCCGCGACGACGCCGTGGACCGACTCGTCAAGAGCATTCATGCGAAGCCGCGCGAACAGACGGACGTCATCGACGTGTCGTTCGCGTCGACGGATCCGGGGCTCGCGCAACGCGTCGTGAATACACTGATCACGGTGTTCCAGCAGAACAGCATCGAGGAATCCGCACAAGAAGCGCGGCTCCGCCGTCAATTCATCGAGGGGCAACTGCGGCAGAACGATTCGCTCTTGACCATGGCGCGGATCGCGCTGAGCCAGTTCCGCTCGCAGGAAAAGGCGTACAGCGCGCGCGAGAAATTCCAGGCGCAGGCGAGCGACGTGCAGCGGGTCCAGGAGCAGATCCGCGACGTGCAGATGCAGCAGCGCATGTATGCGTCGGTGCTGCAGCAACTGGAAGCCGGCAAGGGACGCGAAAGCCTGCAGCAGTTAGGCGCGGCGTTGTCGGCGCAGGGGTCGGCGGCGAGTCCGATCATCACCGATCAGTATCAGGCGCTGCTGCGGTTGCAGACGGCGCGCGACTCGCTCATCACGATGGGTGTGGCGCCGACCAATCCGGACGTGAAGCGGATCGACGACCTGGAAGGGACGGCGGTCACGCGACTCGGCTCGGTGCTGGCGGGCGTGCAGACGGCGTTGGCGCAGCGCCTCACGACCCTGCAGGGGCTCCGGGCCTCGAGCGCGGACGTACTGGCGACGATTCCGGCCTCGGATGCGGATGAAGCTCGCCTAACGGAGCGCGAGGAGGCGTATCAGAAGATCGCGGACCAGCTGCGCGATGAATTTCAGAAGGCGCGCCTCGCTGAGGCCGCGGAAGTCGGCTCGGTCGAGATCGTGGACGTGGCGCCACCGCCGCGCGCGCCGATCGGCACGCCGACCAACATCAAGATCCTGTTCGGCGTGCTCCTTGGGTTGTTCTTCGGCTCGGGATTCGCGCTGGTGATCGAACACCTCGATCAATCGATCCGGGGACGCGACGACGTGGAAGCGACGTTGCAGCTGCCGGGGCTCGCCGTGATTCCGCGACTCGACAGCGCGATCTTGCCGACGCGTGTTCGCAAGGCGCTGGCATCGAGCTCGAACGGCTCGTCGAACGGCGCGGCGAAACAGGTATCGGCCAAACTCGTGACGGTGAGCGACTCGCGCTCCGTCGGTGCCGAGGCGTACCGCACGCTCCGCACGAAGCTGTTGTTCTCGCGGGCTCTGAGCTCGCTCAAGACGATCGTGGTGACGAGTCCGTTCGCGCAGGATGGCAAGTCGACGGTGGC
>DASYXE010000078.1:0-5240 GCA_035935375.1 Gemmatimonadaceae bacterium
CGTGTGCGGCGTGCCGGGCCACGGGCCGAGCGGGATGTACATCAAGTTCGTCGTGTCGGCGGACGCCAAGTCGCCCCAGTACGCCCGGTAGCGCCTAACGAGCGATACCGCGCACGAAAAACGCCGGGGACTTGGGTCCCCGGCGTTTGCACATGCGGATCCGATCCCCGGTGTCAGGGCCGGCCCATCCCCGGCATCGCGGTGAAGCCTGCCGGCGGCACGAACTCCGACGCGGGCACCGCCTTCGCCTCGATGCTCGTCGCCACGAAGGTCTCTTGGACCTTGCCGCCCTTGTACGTCGTCACCTTGAGCGGGAAGAAGCCGCCCTTGGCGCCGAAGAACGACTGCACCTTGGACAGCATGCTCTGGGGACCGCCGCGCCCTTGCGAACCCGGTGCATTGAACATGGCGAACGTGCCCATGTCGCTGGCGATGCACGCGTCGGTCTCGGTGCCGTCCTCGGCGTCGGACGCGTGAAAGACCTCGCACTTGTGGCCGGCGACGACCTCGCTCTTTCCCGTGTCGGTGATTTTCGACTTGGCCATTTTCTCCTGCACTTCGGCCTGCGACTTGTCCATCGGCATCGTCATGTACATTTGGCGCGCGGTCATCACAACGGTCGCCGTATTCTGACTCTTGTTAAATATTACACTGACGGGACCGCCCTCCCGGTCCTGCACATTCATCTTGGCCATGCCGCCGGCTCCTTCTATGTACTGGAGGCCGGTGGTATCGGACTCGTCGGCGAGGCTTCGCTGGCTACGAAAATTGACCACCCCCTGCCATTGGGCGCCTAACGGAGCGGCGGCGAGGAGCGCGGCGCACACGGCAGTCAGTGGCCCGCGCGTGAAACGGTGTGCCATCTGGGGACTCTCCATCGAGGGTGAAGGCGTGCGTGTCGGCGGTGCGGCTCGGTTGCGATGGTAAAACGGATGTATCCCGCGATTGCTCTCACCGCGGCACCTTGATGATGCTGCGATTTGGACGGAAGGTCGAGATCGTGCTCGCGTGCGCCGTCGTGCCCTGCGCCCTCGAGGTGCTGCCGGCCTCGACCGTACTGCGATGGGTGAGCCGGACCCCGCGCCGGCGGGGCGACGCCATCGCTCCCGGCCGCATCGCGCACCACGTGGACCGTCTCTTGATGCGGGCGCCCGGCCTGTGGCACTACACGTGTCTGCGTCGCGCGACCGTGCTGGCGGTCCTGCTCAGACGCGACGGGCGCGACGCCGATGTCGTGCTCGGCGCGCGCCGTCGGTCCACCGGCGAGCTCGAGGCGCACGCGTGGGTGCGGTGCGACGGAGAGGATCCGTTCCTCGAGCACGGCGACGTGCGCAGCTATCAGGCGCTGCGCACGCCGTCAGACACAGCGTCTCACGACCCGTGACAATCGCTCACTTCGTGGGTCTCGAGATCGAGCGTGCACGTGAGGCCGCCCACCACCAGTGTGACGTCCTGCGTGCCGTTGAACGTGATCATCGCTCGGCGCGTGACGGTCTTGGTCTCGGTGCGCGTCGTGCGATCGGCCTCGAAGTGCACCGTCACGTCGTGCGTGATCGAGCCGCTCACCGGCCAGAGGTTCTGTGCGCGCGGCACGTCGAACGTCACGTTGGTCGCGGTGTCGTACGACAGGTAGTGCCAGTGCCGCGTGACGTTCTGCCCAACGAACATCGTGCTGTCGTGCCGGACGCCCACGCGGTTCCACACGTGCGTCACGGGCGTCGTGCCGCGATCGATACTCAGGTTCGCGGTGTCGTGGCGATCGACCCAGACCGTGCGGAAGGGAAACCATCCCTGCGTGTACGAGCCGGTGAGCGCGTGGATGTGATTCACCGAATCGGTCGCATCGGTGAAGCCGAGCGCGACGGTGGTGCCATCCCAGAAGCGCTTCCTGTTCGTTAGGCTCAAGCCGTGCCAGGTGCTCGTGCACGTGAACCAGCCGTCGCCATCGGGGCCGGTGCAATTGGTGTCGACGCTGCGATTCACGTCCAGCGCGAGGCCGGGCGCGGGCACGCCCAACGATCCGGTCACGCTGTCGGACTGCTCGTCGGACGTCATGAGGTCCACGGATGTCGCCATGGCGTCGCCGACATCGTTGGCGATGCCGTTCGTGATCGCCGAATCGGCCACGAGTTGATCCGGCGACGTGGTGCCATCGCTGCTACAGGCTGCGAGCCCGGCAATCATCGCCGCGGCGCCCATGCATAACACACGGTATGTCGGGTGCATACGCTCCTCGTCAGAGAGTGCTTGTGCTCGTAAGACGAGGCTCGAGCCCGCGTGTTAATGCGCGCTTCCTTTTCTTTATGCCGCTCTTACGATTCACTGCACCATGCCGCGATCTCCTTTTGCCAGAACGAAGGTTGTGTGCACGCTCGGCCCCGCGAGTTGTTCGCCCGAGGTGCTCCGGAGCCTGATGGATGCGGGTCTCAACGTGGCCCGCATCAATTTTTCCCACGGCACGCACGACGAGCACGCCCAGACCATCGCGACCGTCCGGCGTCTCGCGCGCGAGCTCGATCGTCCCGTTGCCATCCTCGGCGATCTGCAAGGGCCGCGCATCCGCGTCGGTGATCTCGCGTCGCCCGTGGAGCTCGTGCCCGGCGCGGACGTCGTGCTCGTGCCCGAAGACGAGGCACGTGCCGGCGAGATTCCCATCACGTATCACGCCCTGTCCGACGACGTGAACGTCGGCGATCGCGTGCTGATGGATGACGGGCTCATCGATCTCGTCGTGCTGGACGTGTCGAAGCGGCGCGTGCGGGTGCGCGTCGTGCACGGCGGGCAGCTGCGCAGCCACAAGGGCATCAATCTGCCCGGTGTGGATGTGTCGGCTCCGTCGATCACCGACAAGGATCGCGCCGATATCACCTTCGCGATCGAGCAGGGCCTCGACTACCTCGCGTTGAGCTTCGTTAGGCGGGCGGACGACATCGCCTCGCTGCGGACGCTCGTGCCGAAGGACCTGCTCATCGTGGCCAAGATCGAGAAGGACACGGCGCTGGCCAACATTCGCGACATCATCGAGGCGTCCGACGCCGTGATGGTCGCACGCGGCGATCTGGGCGTGGAGCTTCCGTTCGAGGAAGTGCCGTTCGCGCAGAAGCGCATCATCGCGCTCGCGAATGCACTCGGCCGGCCGGTGATCACCGCCACGCAGATGCTCGAGTCCATGGTCTCGAATCCGCGCCCAACGCGCGCGGAGGCGAGCGACGTGGCGAACGCCATTCTCGACGGGACGGATGCCGTGATGCTGTCGGCGGAGACCGCGATGGGCGACTATCCGCAGCTCGCCGTGCACGCGATGACGCGCATCATCCTCGAGATCGAGCGCCGGCCGATTCCGGAGCCGTCGAAGGTGCTGGCGCGCCGCGAGTCGGATGCCGCCGTGTCCACCGAAGACGCCATCGCCGCCGCGACGACCGCTGCCGCGAATTCGCTCGACGCGCCGGTCGTCATGGTGTTCACGAAGAGCGGGTTCAGCGCGCGTATCGTGTCGGCGCATCGGCCGGGCGTGCCGATCTTCGCCATCACGGACGTGGAGCGGACCTACCGGCAGTTGGCGCTGGTGTGGGGCGTATGTCCGCAGCTCGTGCCCACCGCGGCGACGTACGAAGAGATGTTCGAGCACGGGAGCCGCGCGGTGAAGGAGACCGGCTTCGCGAAGGCGGGCGACCGGATTCTCGTCACCGCGGGCGTTCCGTTCGACGTGCCCGGCACGACGAACCTGCTGCGCGTGGAACACGTGTGAAGCTCACGTTTTTAGGCACGGGGACGAGCTTCGGCGTTCCGCAGATCGGGTGCAACTGCGCGGTGTGCCGCTCGCCCGATCCGCGCGACCGCCGCACGCGCACGAGCGCGGTGATCGAAACCGACAGCGGCACGCGCCTCCTCGTCGACACCGCGCCGGAGCTGCGCTTGCAGCTCATCGCCAACGACATCGACCGCGTGGACGCGGTGCTGTTCACGCACGAGCATGCGGATCACACGCACGGGATCGACGACCTGCGCGCGGTATCGGTCCGGCGGGGTGCACCCCTGCCGCTCTATGGCGCGCCGCGCACGCTGCAGCAGCTCGCCCAACGGTTCCCGTACATCTTCGATGACCAGGTGCGTCCGGCGCCGGGCACGTCCAAACCGGAAGGACACGCGCACCCGTTGCGCGAAGGCGAGCTCGTACGGATCGGCGACGCGGACGTGCTACCGGTGGCGGTGCCGCACGGAGAAGTCGCGGTGCTGGCGTATCGCGTCGGTCGGATCGCCTACGTCACCGATGCGAAGCAGATTCCGCCCGACGCGATGGCCGCGTTTCGCGGCGTCGAAGTGCTGGTGCTCAACGCGCTCCTGCGCACGTCGCATCCGACGCACCTGAGCTTTGCCGAAGCGATCGATGCCGCGCGTGCGATCGGCGCCCAGCGCACCTACCTCACCCACCTCACGCATCACAATCGCCACGCCGATCTCGAGGCGGAACTACCGCAGGGGATCGCGCCGGCGTTCGATGGCCTTACGGTGCGGGTGGGCGGTTGATGACGCCCCTTGCGGGCGCTGGCTTGGTCGGTCAGTGTTCCTTTCATGCCGCTCTAACCGGCGGTGTGGCAGTGTCGTCCTTCGCGATTGGGGGAATTGGTGCATCAGTTCGGCAATGACGTCACGGTCGAACACGGTCGAGTGACGCTGGTCAACGAGGCCGTGCTCCAAACCGACGCGATGGACGAGTTGGTTCGTGAGGCGGTATTCGGACAGGGACAAACGAAGGATCACGCGCAGTGGCTGCTCTGGGAGATCGGGCAGGCAGCTGGAGTTCGTCCCGCGAGCATTCACGATCTCTATCTTGCGCGCGGCCTCGGTAAGACGCACGGCTTCACGGTCCCGGCGATCAATGTGCGCGGCATGGCGTACGACACGGCGCGCGCGGTGTTCCGCACGGCGGTGAAGCAGAAGGCCGGCGCATTCATCGTCGAAATCGCGCGCTCTGAAATTGCGTATACGGACCAACGGCCGCGCGAATACGTCGCGGTCATGCTCGCTGCCGCGCTGCGCGAAGGATTCCGCGGTCCGCTGTTCGTGCAGGGCGATCACTTCCAGGTGAACGCGAAGAAATTCGCGGTCGACCGGCGCGGCGAAGTCGCGGCCGTGAAACAGCTCGCCCAGGAAGCCATCGCCGCGGGTTTTTTCAACATCGACGTCGACACGTCCACGTTGGTCGACATCTCGCTGGCGACCCTCGACGAGCAGCAGCG